>NZ_JBMDXJ010000266.1:0-8635 GCF_048594945.1 Pseudactinotalea sp.
GGGCACCGACCACCGCTGGCTGCTGCCCTTCTCGGCCCTCGCGGGAGCGGCGCTGCTGACCGCGAGCGACATCGTCGGCCGGGTGATCTCGCCGTCGTCCGAGGAGATCCAGGTCGGCATCATCACCTCGATCGTGGGCGCGCCGTTCTTCATCTGGATCGTGCGCCGGCAGAAGGTGCGTGAGCTGTGAGCGCCCTGATGGTCACCGATGCCGACGCCCCCTCCACGCTCGAGAAGGTCGCTGCGGGCCGCCGTCGGCGCTTCCGCCGCCGACTGCTCGTGCATGCCGGACTGGGCCTCGCCGTGGTGGTCACGTTCTGCCTGTCGCTGATGCTCGGGCGCACGTTCTACCCGCCCGCAGACGTGTGGGCGGTGATCCTGGGACAGGACGTGCCGGGCGCTTCGTTCACGGTCGGCACGCTGCGGCTGCCGCGCGCAATCACCGGGCTGATGGTCGGGCTGGCGTTCGGCCTCGCCGGCTCCACCTTCCAGACGATGCTCCGCAACCCGCTGGCCAGCCCCGACGTGATCGGGATCAGCTCGGGCGCCAGTGCGGCCGCCGTGATCGGGATCCTCGTGCTGGGGCTGGACCCCACCTCGGTCTCGGCACTCGCGACCGTGGCCGCCCTGATCACCGCGTTCGTGATCTACCTGCTGGCCTACAAGCACGGCGGCGTCGCGAACACCCGACTGATCCTCATCGGGATCGGCATCGCGGCGATGCTCGGCAGCGTGGTCTCGTACGTGCTCTCGGGTGCGGCCGCCTGGGACATGCAGATCGCGATGCGCTGGCTGACCGGGAACCTCAACGGCGCCACCTACGACCGGCTGCTGCCGCTGCTCGTCGCGGCGCTGCTGCTGGCGCCGCTGCTCATCTATCTCACCCGCGACCTCGAGGCCATCCGCCTCGGCGATCAGGCCGCCGCCGCCCTCGGCGTGCCGGTGGAGCGGGTGCGTGTGCTGCTGATCGTCGCGGGAGTCGCGCTGATGGCGTTCGCGACGGCGTCGGCCGGCCCGATCGCGTTCGTCGCCTTCCTGTCCGGTCCCATCGCGGTCCGCATCCTCGGTCCGGTCGGCTCGCCGGTGCTCGCCTCCGGCCTGTTCGGTGCGGTCCTGGTGCTCGTGGCGGACTTCTTCGCACAGTACGCGCTCGGCACCCGGTTCCCCGTGGGTGTCATCACCGGGGCGCTCGGTGCCCCGTTCCTCATCTATCTGCTCGTGCGCACCAACCGCGTCGGAGGTTCGCTGTGACTCTGGACCACACCCTTGTTGCCGAGGGGCTCACGCTCGGCTACGGGGAGCGCACCGTCGTCGACGACCTCCAGCTCGTCGTCCCGCCCGGTCGGATCTCCGTGATCGTGGGAGCGAACGCGTGCGGCAAGTCCACCGTGCTCAAGGCGATGTCGCGCCTGCTGCCCGCGCGCGCGGGGTCGGTGCTGCTCGATGGCAAGAGCATCCACGGCATGCCAAGCAAGGAGGTCGCTCGGATCCTCGGCCTGCTGCCGCAGTCGCCGATCGCGCCGGAGGGGATCGCCGTGTCCGACCTGGTGGGCCGCGGGCGGCACCCGCACCAGGGCATGCTGACGCGCTGGACTGCGGCCGACGACGCAGCCGTGGCCCGCGCCCTCGACGTCACCGGCACCGCTGAGCTCGCCGACCGTGCCGTGGACGAGCTCTCCGGGGGCCAGCGCCAGCGTGTGTGGATCGCGATGGTGCTCGCCCAGCAGAGCGACGTGCTGCTGCTCGACGAGCCCACCACGTTCCTCGACGTCACCCACCAGATCGAGGTGCTCGACCTGTTGACCGACCTCAACCGCGACCTCGGCACCACGATCGTCATGGTGCTGCACGACCTCAACCTCGCCGCCCGCTACGCCGACCATCTCGTCGCCGTCAAGGGCGGGGCGCTCTACGCCGCAGGCGACCCGGGCGAGGTGCTGACCGAGGCGTGTGTGCGAGACGTCTTCGGTCTCGACAACGTGGTGGTGCCTGACCCGACCACCGGGAAGCCGATGGTCCTTCCGCTCGGCCGCCACCACGTGGCCGCCTCGCGCTGACGCGACCGAGGTTGCGCCGTCCAGATGTTGAGACACCCTGCGGCCTGATTCCCCGACGGCGGTGGGCTGGCTAGTCTCGCTCGGTCATGTCGGGGAATCTCAGCACTGTCTCGGGCTCGCTCACGAGCCGCCGCGCCGTCGACCTCCTCCGGGTCGCGAGCGCGCTGTGTCGCTGACCCGCTCGCTGCCCCACACGCCGTCACGCCGACGAGTTCGTACCTTCGGCGCGACTTCGTACCCCCGGCGGTACGAACTCGAGCCGTTCGTACGAACTCGTGCTCGGCACCACCAACCCGTCAGCACACACGAGAGGTACCCATGTCCACCGTTGCCACCGAACCCGATACGGAGACGCCGGAGCGCCGGCGTCGACTGAAGCTGCCGTCGTTCTCCGTTCAGATCCTCATCTCGCTCGTGCTCGGCATCGTGCTCGGCGCCGTGGCGCTGCGCATGGGCCCGATCGGTGTGGACGAGGACGGCGAGGACATCGCGAACTGGCTCACCGAGACGCTCAGCATCATCGGGTCGAGCTTCGTCACGCTGCTCCGCACGATCGTCCCGCCGCTGGTGATCACCGCGATCATCGCCTCGATCGCCAACCTGCGGAAGGTCACCAACGCCGCGCGCCTCGCCGGCCAGACGCTGCTGTGGTTCGCGATCACCGCGCTGGTCTCGGTCTCGTTCGGCATCGGGCTCGGGCTGATCATGCAGCCCGGCGCCAGGTCCGGCGTCGACGAGTCGATGCTCGACGAGCCCGGTCGCACCGGCTCCTGGACCGACTTCCTCACCGGCCTGATCCCCGGCAACTTCCTCGGCCTCGACACCTCGGGCGGCAGCGCCAACTTCAACGTGCTGCAGCTCGTGGTGATCGGCATTGTGGTCGGGATCGCGGCCCTGCGCGTCGACAAGGCTGCGGAGCCGTTCCTCGAGCTCAACCGCTCGCTCCTCGCCGTCATCCAGAAGGTGCTCTGGTGGGTGATCCGCCTCGCGCCGATCGGCACGATCGGCCTGCTCGGTCGCGCGGTGGCCACCTACGGATGGGACGCGCTCGCACCCCTGGGGACCTACGCGATCGCGATCTACATCGGGCTCGCACTGGTGCTGTTCCTGCTGTACCCGGTGGTGCTGCGGGCGCACGGGCTGAAGGTGTCGCGGTTCTTCCGCGGCGCGTGGCCGGCGATCCAGCTGGCGTTCGTCTCGCGCAGCTCGATCGGCACGTTGCCGGTGACCGAGCGGGTCGTGACCCGCAACCTCGGGGTGCCGCGTGAGTACGCCTCGTTCGCGGTGCCGTTCGGCGCCACCACCAAGATGGACGGTTGCGCTGCGATCTACCCGGCGCTGTCGGCGATCTTCGTGGCGCAGTTCTTCGGCATCGACCTCTCGATCTGGGACTACCTGCTGATCGTGTTCGTCTCGGTGCTCGGGTCGGCCGCGACGGCTGGTGTCACCGGTGCGGTCGTGATGCTCACGCTCACGCTGTCCACGCTCGGGCTGCCGCTCGCGGGAGTCGGCCTGCTGCTGGCGATCGACCCGATCCTCGACATGGGCCGCACCGCGGTCAACGTCGCCGGGCAGGCACTCGTCCCCACGATCGTGGCCAAGCGCGAAGGCATCATCGACCAGGCCAAGTACGACTCGGCCACCTCCGAGGACCTGTTCCGTGATGAGGAGCCCGAGGTGAGCGCGGAGAACGAGGCGAGCGACGCCGTCGAGCGGGAGCACGAGCCCGTTTCCGCCTGATCGCTTTCAACGACAGAAGCACCCCCCAACGGCAGGGGGGTGCTTTTGTCGTTGAAAGGGGGGCGCAGGCAAAGGGTGGCGACCGTGAGACGGCGTCGCCCGCGTTGCGGGATGCTGGCATCGTTGACGCTGGCGGCCGCCACCGCAGAGCCTGCCCGCACGCACGCGCACGATCGGAGTCTCGATGACCACGCCCACTGCCAACATCGCCGTCGTCGGCCTCGCCGTCATGGGGTCGAACCTGGCCCGCAACCTCGCGAGCCGCGAGGGGAACACGGTTGCGGTGTACAACCGCACCACGGCGAAGACCGACGCGCTCCTCGAGGCGCACCCCGAGGCCGGCTTCGTGAAGGCGGCCACCGTGCAGGAGCTGGCGGACTCGCTCACCAAGCCGCGCACCGCCGTCATCATGGTCAAGGCCGGTCGGGCGACCGACGCGGTCATCGACGAGCTGGTCAGCGTGTTCGAGCCTGGCGACATCATCGTCGACGGCGGCAACGCGCTCTTCACCGACACCATCCGCCGCGAGAAGGCGGTCCGTGAGACCGGTATCAACTTCGTGGGCGCCGGCATCTCCGGTGGCGAGGAGGGCGCGCTCAAGGGCCCGTCGATCATGCCGGGCGGCAGCGCCGAGGCGTGGGAGACATTGGGGCCGATCCTGAAGTCGATCGCGGCGGTGGCTGAGGGCGAGCCGTGCGTGACCCACGTGGGCACCGACGGCGCCGGGCACTTCGTCAAGATGATCCACAACGGCATCGAGTACGCCGACATGCAGCTGATCGCCGAGGCGTACGACCTGATCCGGCAGGGCACCGGCAAGACCCCGGCCGAGATCGCGGACATCTTCGCCGAGTGGAACAGCGGCGACCTCGACTCCTACCTGATCGAGATCACGGCCGAGGTGCTGCGCCAGGTCGACGCCGCCACCGGTGAGCCGCTCGTGGACATCATCCTCGACTCCGCCGGCGCCAAGGGCACCGGCGCGTGGACCGTGCAGACCGCGCTCGACCTCGGCGTCCCGGTCTCGGGGATCGCCGAGGCCGTGTTCGCGCGGTCGCTGTCCTCCGACCGCGAGGCCCGTGCCGCTGCCGCCGACCTGCCGGGTCCGGACCAGACCTGGCAGGTGCAGGACGAGGCCGCTTTCATCGAGGACGTCCGCCAGGCGCTGTACGCCTCGAAGATCGTCGCCTACAGCCAGGGCTTCGACGAGATCATCGCCGGCGCCAAGGAGTTCGGCTGGGACATCAAGAAGGGCGAGATCGCCAAGATCTGGCGCGGCGGCTGCATCATCCGCGCCCGGTTCCTCAATCGCATCACCGAGGCCTATGAGACCGACCCCGGCCTGGTCAGCCTCGCCACCGCGCCCTACTTCCGTGACGCGCTCGTGGCGGCGCAGGCGTCGTGGCGGCGCGTGGTCGCCGGCGCCGTGTCCTCCGGGATCCCGGCCCCGGCGTTCGGCGCCTCGCTGTCCTACTACGACGGCCTCCGCGCCCCCCGCCTTCCTGCCGCGCTGATCCAGGGGCAGCGCGACTTCTTCGGCGCTCACACCTACAAGCGCATCGACCGCGAGGGCACGTTCCACACGCTGTGGTCGGGCGACCGCACCGAGGTCGAGGCCGAAGACACCCACTGAGCGCTCCGGAACGTCCGGACCCGCCGAGACCGAGGGTTCACGCCGAGGCCGTGGGGTGCGCCACTCGGTCTCGGCGCCAGGCCTCGGTCTCGGCGAGGTGGGGCGTGATGCCCGACGGCGGGGGCCGGGGTGGGGAGGTCAGGTCGCCATCCGCGTGAGGCGGTTGGCGAGTTCAGCGGCGGCCGTGCGCAGTTCCGGCGGGTCGAGGATCTCGGTCTCATGGCCGAGCGCGGCGATGTGCATCGCGAGCCAGTCGAGGTCGTCGCCGCCGGCGGTGAGAACGCACCAGCCGTCTCGCTCATCCTCCACCCGCCCGACTTGAGGCGGGACCCGACGGCGCACGTCCTCCGCCGGGGCGTGCAGCCGCACGCGGGCGTGGTGGCGATACGGGGCGGTGGTGATCGCGTCCTGCACGTAGCCGGCTGGATCCGGGTGCGCGCGCGCTCGGAACCGCCACGTGGTCGCCTCGACCGCGCGCATGCGGTCGAGGCGGAAGGTGCGCCAGTCCTCGCGGTCGAGGTCGAAGGCCATCAGGTACCAGCGCTGGCCCGTCGTGACCATGCGCACCGGCTCGACCGTGCGCTGCTGCTCGGTGCCCGCATGCGTGGCGTAGTCGAAGCGCACCCGCACGGAGTCGTGGCAGGCGCGGGCAAGCGTCACCATCACGTCGGCGTCGACGTCGGCGGTCACCCCGACCAGGGTCTCGGTCGCCTGCTGCAGCGCGCTGACCTCGGCGCGCAACCGGGGAGGCAGCACCTGGTCGAGCTTGGTGAGAGCCCGCAAGGCCGCCTCGCCGGCCCCGGTGATCGCGCTGCCGGCTGCCAGCCGCAGCGAGACGGCGGTGGCCGTGGCCTCATCATCGTCGAGCAGCAAGGGTGGCAGCCGCGTTCCCGCGCCGAGGTGGTAGCCGCCGCCCACACCGGCGCTCGCACGCACCGGATAGCCGAGGGTGCGCAGCCGCTCGACGTCGCGCCGCACGCACCGGTCGGTGACGTCGAGCTCGGCGGCCAGCTCGGTGGCGGTCCAGGAGGGCCGTTGCTGCAGCATCGCGAGCAGCCGCAGCACCCGCCCTGTGGTGCCTTCGGTCTTCACGCGTGAACTCTCCTCTCGATCACGGAACGAATCTGTCCGCTATCGGTGTCAGCGTAGGCGCATGAGCACAACGACACCCTGGAACGACCAGCTGCGCGACCAGATCGACTGGCACTGGAACCACCACGTGCGCCCGCGGCTCGCCGGGCTGACCGATCACGAGTACTTCTGGGAGCCGGCACCTGACTCCTGGAACGTGCGCCGCCGTGGGACCGGCACCGCTCCGGTGCAGGCCGGGGGAGGGGAGATGACGATCGACTTCGCGTTCCCCGAGCCCGATCCGGCGCCCATGACCACGATCGCATGGCGCCTCGGCCACGTGATCGTGGGCGTGCTCGCGGTGCGGAACGCCTCGCACTTCGGACGCGAGGCCACCGACTACCAATCGTTCGAGTACGCCGCGACCGCCCAGGAGGCGATCGACCAGCTCGAGGCCGAGTACGCGACCTGGCTCTCCGGCGTCGAGAACCTCGGCGAGGACGGCCTGTGGCGACCGTGCGGCGAGGCCGAGGGGCCCTACGCCGAGGCGCCGCTTGCGGCGCTCGTGCTGCACATCCACCGCGAGCTGATCCACCATCTGTCCGAGGTGTGCCTGCTTCGCGACCTGTACCTGCACACCCATGCCATCGAGAGGACACCAGCATGAGCCGCACCATCCAGGTCACGTTCGATGCCCACGATCCAGCAGCGCTCTCCACGTTCTGGCGAGACGTGCTGGGCTACGTCCACCCGGCGCCGCCCGGGGTCGAGCTGGCATCGGGCGAGGATCCACTCGCCGCCTGGGCCGACTTTCTGGAGCGGTCGGGCGTCCCCGAGGATCAGCGCAACAGCGCGTCAGCGCTCGAGGACCCCGAAGGCGTGGGGCCGCGGATCTTCTTCCAGCAGGTTCCGGAGGGCAAGGTGGCGAAGAATCGCGTGCACCTGGATGTCCGCACGGCGTCCGAGCTGCGTGGCGACGAACGCATGGCGGCTCTCGAGGCCGAGTGCGAGCGACTCCTGGCGTTGGGCGCCACACGGGTGGATCGTCACGAGCCGGAGCAGCCCACGAGCATCGGGTTCATCGTCATGCGCGATCCCGAGGGGAACGAGTTCTGCCTGGACTGACCTCGTCGATCAGAGGCCGCGGCCGGTCAGCCAGCCGTTCAGTCGGTCGGGACGGTCGGTGACGATCCCGTCCACGCCGAGTTCGACGGCGGCGGCCCAGTGCTCGGGCTCGTTGAGGGTCCACACGTTGACGGTCATCCCGGCGCCGTGAAGGTCCTCCACGAGCCCGGGATTCCGCTGCAGCAGCCGCCCGTCAGGGCCGATGCCGCGCACGTCAAGGTCGGAGCACAACCCGATCAGGTCCTCCGGCTCCTCGCCGATCAGCAGCTCGCGCCGCAGCTGCGGGGCGAGGTCGCGCGCGGCCGCCATCGTCTCGACCGAGAAGCTCTCGACGATCAGGCGCTCGGACAGCTCGGGGACATCGACGAGGGCCAGCGCGCGCTCGAGGGGCTCGCGCTCCCAGTCGCCCTTGATCTCGAGGACGAGTCCGATCTCGGGATGTTCGTGCAGGAAGTCGACCACGTGGGACAGCAGCGGCACCGGCTCGCCCGCGAACACCTGGGAGAACGAGGAGCCGGCATCGAGCTCGACGATCTGCTGCGCCGTGTGCTCGGCCACGAGGCCGGCGCCCGAGGTGGTGCCCTCCAGGGTGGCGTCGTGGATCACGGCGGCCTCGCCGTCGGCGGTCACCTGGATGTCCAGCTCGAAGAGGTCGGCGCTGGCGCGCCAGGCCGACTCGAAGGCGGCGATGGTGTTCGGGGGCGCCATGCTGGCGTTCCCGCGGTGGGCGATGACGCTGGGGCGATCGGTCATGATGTCGACCCTAGGCCCGCAAGGTGACCACCAGGTGACCGGAACGGTTATCAACAGACCGAATAGCGGTAACACCAACAATTGACCAAGTCGGCCTCAATGGGACTCAATGAGGCATGAGCACCATCGATCCGCGGGTCGCCCGCATGCAGTCCTATGACACCGTCTTTACCGGGACCGTGGCCGGCTGGCTCGCTGCGTTCCTCGCGGTCCTGCACGTGCTCGTGTGGGTGGTGGCGGCGCTGGCAGCGGGCGC
>NZ_JBMDXJ010000267.1:0-2371 GCF_048594945.1 Pseudactinotalea sp.
CGGCGCGGGTCCCCGGCTCGAGCCGGGTCCCGCGCTCGAGCACCGTTCTTGGTGCGATGACGCTGTCCGCACCGACGAGGGCGACCTCGTCGTCCTCGACCGCATCCGCATCCCCGGGCCATGCCCCCACACGAGCCTCAGCGCCGACGCGAACGCCGTGGTCGAGCACCGCCCACTCGATCACGGCACCCGCTTCGACCACGATGTCGCCCAGCAGCACGCTGTCGCTCACGCGGGCGCCCTCGGCCACCCGCACACGGGGTCCGAGCACGCTGCGGGTCACCTCTCCGCGAATGTCGCAGGCGGCGCCGACCAGTGCCTGGTCGAGCCGCGCCGTGGCGTGCAGACGTGGTGGTGTGGTGTGCCCGACTCGGGTGAGGATCGGCCAGTCGCTGCGGCCGAGCACACCGACGTCGTCGGCGGCCAGGTCGCGGTGCGCCTCGAGGTAGGTGGAAGGCCGGCCCAGGTCGCGCCAGTATCCCTCCATCCGGTGCTCGAAGCAGCGGCCACGCTCGACGAATCGCGGCAGCATGTCCTCGGCCGCATCCTCGACCTCATCGGTAGTGCGGGAACGAAGCAGTCGATCGAGCTCCTCGAGCAGAGCGGTACTGCGGTAGACGAAGACCTCCGTCGCGACCACGAAGGTGCTCGGCCGGTCCGGCTTGGACGCGGTGTCCGTGATGCGGCCCAGCCGATTGCTCTCCACCGTGGTCAGGTGCGGCGCCTCACGTGGCCCGCGGTCAGGTCCCAGGTCGCACGTGACGATCGTGCACTCGGCCTCTTTGCGCCTGTGCGTGGCCAGCACCTCGCGCAGATCGAGCAGATAGAGATGATCGGCGCTGAGCACCAGCACCTCCTCGGCACCCGATTCGGCGATCTCGTCTCGCAGCCGCAGAAGCTGGTCGGCGTTGCCGTCGGCAAAGCCATCACGGCCCTCCGACTCGCCCTGCTGCGGTGGAACCACGCGGAACCCGCCAGTGGTGCGGTCCAGATCCCACGGGCGGCCGTTAGCCGCGAAGTCCTCGAGCATGCGCGCCTGGTACTGCACCACGAGCCAGACGTCCTCCACACCACTGTGGCGCAGGTTCGACATCGGCACATCGATCAGTTGCAGGCCGCCGGCCAGCGGGAGTGCGGGCTTGGCGCGCTCGCGTGTGAGGACGTCCATCCTGCTGCCCTTGCCCCCGGCCAGCACGAGCGCGAGTGGCCGGGACATGCTCGCTGTGGGTGTCATCGGTCGTCGCTGCGGAAGCCCGCAGCCTTGTGCGTACCGTCGCAGAACGGCTTGATGGTGGAGAGCCCGCAACGGCACAGCGCCACGGTGCGGCGCCCGCGCTCGATCGGCTCACCCTCCGTCGTCCGCAGCTCGACGATGCCGCGCACCAGCAGCGGGCCATCGGGGTAGGGCGTGATCGTGACCCGCTGATCGTTCACGGCGTGCTCCTCAACGACGACCTGCCCGCCTCCCAGGAGTCGAGCGTGTGTTGTGCAACCCACCCGTCCACGGCTAGGCAGGCGGCGGCACCGAACATGATGTCAGGAACGAGGTCCGGGCGGTCGTGCGCGAGAGCACCCGCGAGATCCCGCGCAGCGATCTGCTCGTGGACCGCGTCGGCCTCGACGTGCTCGTCGAAGTACTCCGTGACGTCGCCGCCCAGGCCGAGGCGCCGCAGCCCATCGCCGTAGAACCGATTCGGGATCGATGAGGTCATCTCGAAGGCGGCGAGGTGACCGACGATCGCCCCGACCAGCCGGCGATTCAGTCCGAACATCGACATCATGTTGTGGGACGCGAGCGTGAGCGCGGGCACGGCGTCGACGTAGGCCCCGTAGGAATCGTCGAGGCCCGCACCACGCATCGCTGCGGCATAGAGCGCGGCGTGGACACGATCGGGACGGCCATTGCCGTACTCGTCCGCCTGGATCTCCACCAGTGCTGCCTTGGCTCGCCCGTGCAGGCGCGGAATCGCCCAGGAGTGCGGGTCGGCCTCACGCAGGGTGTAGACCGAACGCTGGATCAACAGCTCCTGCACCTGCTCGATCGTCGCCTTCTTCGCCACGTAGCGCGACAGGCTCGGACCGGGGTCGTCCGCTGCCAGCGTGAAGAGTGCTCTCGCCACCGCGTCGACCGCGGGCTCGGGAGGTGGTGGCACTGGCACCGCGGCACGGAGTGCGCGTTCGAGGTCGCGCTCGAGCAGACGCCGTGCGGCGATGAGCTGGGTATCCCACTCGAGGTCATCGGCGAGCTGGTCGATCGAGCCGTACGAGGAGGCGAACAGTACGAAGAGTGCGAGCTGGACGTCGTCGTCGCGGACGAGATCGGAGGTCCCGCTCAGGGCGCTGGCGGCCAACCCGGCCAGGTCCCGCCGAG
>NZ_JBMDXJ010000268.1:0-16146 GCF_048594945.1 Pseudactinotalea sp.
CCCCGTTCCACACCTACCTCGCCCCGTCTGGGGCCGCCGGGCCCCAACCCAAACCACCGCCGTCGTTAATGACGGGCCCCCCCCAAAGCCCGGGGGCCCCCCATCGACTCATGCTCTGATCAGGCGTCGCCGCCCGCAGTACCGGGGGTGCCGGCGTTGACGTCGAGCAGCCGGTAGCGCTCGACGGCCTGCGCCGGGGCTGAGGCGTCCACCTCGCCACGGCGTGCCAGGGCCTGCAACGCGCGGGTGACGATCGACTGGGTGTCGATGAGGAAGTGACGGCGCACGGCCGGGCGGGTGTCGGAGAACCCGAATCCGTCGGCTCCGAGCGTGAGCAGGTCGCCGGGGACCCAGGCGCGGATCTGGTCGGGGACCATGTGGTCGTAGTCGGTCACGGCCACGAACGGACCTTGTGCGTCGGCGAGCTTGCTCGTGACGTACGGGGTGCGCTGCTCGGCGGCGGGGTTGACGAACGCCTCGTGCTCGGCCGCGAGCGCGTCGCGGCGCAGCTCGGTCCAGCTCGTCACCGACCACACGTCGGCCACGACGCCCCAGTCCTCGCGCAGCTGCTGCTGCGCCTCGAGCGCCCACGGGACTGCGACGCCCGACGCGAGCAGCTGCACCCGCGGACCCTCGCCCTCACCGGCACGGAGCTGGTAGATGCCCTTGAGGATGCCCTCGACGTCCACGTTCTCCGGCTCGGCCGGCTGCAGCATGGGCTCGTTGTAGACGGTGAGGTAGTAGATGACGTCACGAGAGCGCTGCATCGCGTCTCCGTTCTCGCTTCCGTACATCCGCTCAAGGCCGTCCTTGACGATGTGCCGGATCTCGTACCCGTACGCCGGGTCGTAGCTGATCACGGCAGTGTTGGTGGCGGCGAGCAGCGGCGAGTGCCCGTCGGCGTGCTGCAGGCCCTCACCGGTGAGCGTGGTGCGCCCGGCCGTGGCGCCGATGAGGAATCCGCGCGTGAGCTGGTCGCCGGCCGCCCAGAACTGGTCACCGGTGCGCTGGAACCCGAACATCGAGTAGTAGAAGTAGAACGGCACCATCGGCTCGCCGTGGGTGGCGTAGGAGGTACCGACCGCCTGGAAGGCCGCAGCGGACCCGGCCTCGTTGATGCCGGTGTGCAGCAGACCACCCTGCTCGGACTCCTTGTAGGAGAGCAGCAGCTCGCGGTCGGCCGCGAGGTAGTGCTGACCCTGCGTGTTGAAGATCTTCGTGCTCGGGAAGATCGCGTCGAGGCCGAAGGTGCGGGCCTCGTCGGGAATGATCGGCACGATCCGGCGGCCGAACTCCTTGTCGCGCAGCAGGTCCTTGAACAGCTGCACGAGCGCCATCGTGGTGGCGACCTCCTGCTGCCCGGACCCCTTGGCGAGGCGCTCGTAGGTCTTGTCCGGCGGGAGCGTGACCGCGGTGTGCTTCTCACGTCGCTCCGGCAGGAACCCGCCGAGCGCCTTGCGGCGCTCCATCATGTACTGGATCTCCGGTGCCTCCTGGCCGGGGTGGAAGTACGGCGGCAGGTACGGGTCCTCCTCGAGCTGGGCATCCGTGAAGGGGATCTCAAGCGAGTCGCGCAGGCCCTTGAGGTCATCGGCCTTGAGCTTCTTCATCTGGTGCGTGGCCATGCGGCCGGCGAACGAGGAGCCCAGGCCGTAGCCCTTGATCGTGTGGGCGAGGATCACGGTCGGCTGACCGCTGTGCTTGACCGCCGAGTCGTACGCCGCGAACAGCTTCCGGTAGTCGTGGCCGCCGCGCTTGAGACCCCAGATCTCGTCGTCGGTCAGCTTCTCCACCAGCGCCTTGGTGCGCGGGTCGCGCCCGAAGAAGTGATCCCGGATGAACCCGCCGGACTCCGCGCGATACGTCTGGTAGTCGCCGTCGGGGGTGTTGTTCATCAGGTTGACCAGGGCGCGGTCCTTGTCCGCCTCCAGCAGCGGGTCCCACTCGCGGCCCCAGATGACCTTGATGACGTTCCAACCGGCTCCGCGGAAGAAGCCCTCGAGCTCCTGGATGATCTTGCCGTTGCCGCGGACCGGGCCATCGAGCCGCTGCAGGTTGCAGTTGACCACGAATGTGAGGTTGTCCAGCCCCTGCTGCGCGGCGAGCTGCAGCATGCCGCGCGACTCGGGCTCGTCCCTCTCGCCGTCGCCGAGGAACGCCCAGACCCGCTGGTCCGAGGTGTCCTTGATGCCGCGCATCTCCATGAAGCGGTTGACCCACGCCTGGTAGATCGCGCCGGCCGGGCCGAGGCCCATCGACACCGTCGGGAACTCCCAGAAGTCCGGCATGTTGCGGGGGTGCGGGTAGGAGGGCAGGCCGCGGCCGCCGGAGGTGCGGGACAGCTCTTGGCGGAAGCCATCGAGGTCGGCTTCGCTGAGCCGCCCCTCGAGGAACGCACGGGCGTACATGCCGGGTGCGGCGTGGCCCTGGAAGTAGATGCTGTCGCCGCCGCCCGGGTGGTCCTTGCCGCGGAAGAAGTGGTTGAGGCCGACCTCGTACAGCGTCGCCACCGACGCGTAGGAGGAGATGTGGCCGCCGACCGCGATCCCGGGGCGCTGCGCGCGGGTGACCATCACGGCGGAGTTCCACCGCAGGTAGTCGCGGTAGCGGCGCTCGACCGCCTCGTCGCCGGGGACGTACGGCTCGTCGTGCACACCGATCGTGTTCACGTAGGGGGTGGTGACCGGCTGCGGCACCACGACACCCTGCTCACGTGCTCGCTTGAGCATGTTGAGGAGGATGTAGCGGGCGCGCGGACCGCCGCGGCTCTCGACGAGACCGTCGAGAGACTCGAGCCACTCGCTCGTCTCCTCCGCGTCGATGTCGCGGACCTGACTGAGCAGACCGTTGATAAGTGGACCTGCAGTGGACGTCACGGGTTCCTCTTTCCGGGGCATCGGTTCGCTGTCGGCGTGACCAGGTCATTCGCGTCCTGGCTTCGGCGCCGCACAGCCAGTCGGGCCGCCCTGGGCACCTGACCGGTACTGCTATGCCATTGTTCACCGAAGCTGGCCACGGCGACACCACAACTCCTTCACGCGTGCTGTGATGTCGCTGACACTAAGATCATGGTCAGCCGGATACCCCGACGAGAGGAAATGCTGACCAGTGGTTGCACGGCCGGAGACGACCGCAGGCTCAGGACGCCTGGGCCTGGCACCTGGGCAGGTGGTCCAGGAGTTCGGGTACGACGACGACTGCGACGACGACCTGCGCGCAGAGGTGGAGTCCGCCGTCGGTGGACCGATCGAGGACGAGTCGTACGGCGACGTCATCGACGTCGCGATGCTGTGGTGGCGTGACGACGACGGCGATACGCAGGATCTCACCGATGCCCTCACCGACGCCTTGACCACGTTGGAGGACGGCGGGCTGATCTGGGTGCTTGCCCCGAAGTCCGGTCGGGAGGGCCACGTGTCCCCGGCCGAGATCGAGGAAGCGGCCACGACAGCGGGGCTGCACACCACGTCCACGCTCGCCGTCGCGCCCGCGTGGTCGGCTTTCCGACTGACCTCTCGCGGTCGCGGCAGGTGATCGACCTCGGGGAGTCCGCCCCGGAGCTGTGCCTCCCGGACACCGATGGCTCCCCGGTCGATCGTTCGAAGCTCGACGGCGCGGCGTTGCTCGTGTTCTTGCCGGCCGCCTTCACGCCGTTGTGCTCGAGCGAGCTCAGCGGGCTGGTCGGCCTGGCCGAGAGTCTCACCGAACGCGGGGTGGCTGTGCTCGCGGTGGCGTGCGACTCGATGTTCGTGCTGCGCACGTGGGCGGAGGGCGCGGGTGTGGGCGCGGCCGGTCCGACGTTGCTGTCGGACTTCTGGCCGCACGGCGAGGTCGCGCGGCGCTTCCAGGCGTTCGACGAGGATCGAGGGATCGCGACCCGCACCTCCGACCTGATCGACGCCGACGGCGTGATCAGGTGGGCCACACAGGCACCCGCCGGGGTGGCGAGAGATCTCGAGGACCATCGCGCCGCCGTCGAGCGCTCGCTTGCCGAGGTGGCGTGAGATGGCGGATGGCGTCAGACCCAGCCGCTTCCTGGAGGAGCCGCCGCTCGCGCTCGCGCACCGAGGTGGCGACGGGTTGCCGGCCAATGACGGCATCGAGAACTCGCTGCGCGCGGTGGGCAACGCCGTGGCGCTGGGGTACCGGTACATCGAGACGGATGCGCG
Organism: Pseudactinotalea sp.; assembly: GCF_048594945.1. Taxonomy (NCBI): domain Bacteria; kingdom Bacillati; phylum Actinomycetota; class Actinomycetes; order Micrococcales; family Cellulomonadaceae; genus Pseudactinotalea; species Pseudactinotalea sp. The sequence goes on from NZ_JBMDXJ010000268.1 coordinate 4,170, forward strand.
TGCGAGTGTCGACGGTGTGGCCTTCGCGTTCCACGACCCGGATCTGTCCCGCGCGGCGCCGGACGCCGTGTTCGGGGAGAAGCCGTTCGGTTCGCTGACCGCCGAGGAGATCCGCTCGGTGCGGCTGCGGGGCGGTGAGCCGATCGCGACCATCGCCGAGCTGCTCTCGGCGTTCCCCGACACGAAGTTCAACATCGACGTCAAGACCGCCGAGGTGATCGCGCCGACCGTGGCCGCGATCAACGCGGCAGGCGCGCACGAGCGGGTCCTGCTGGCCTCGTTCAGCCACTGCCGCCTGCGCCGCGCCCGTAGGATGCTCCCGGAGGTGCCGACGTCCGCATCGCCGTGGGAATTGATCGCGCTCCGGTTCGCGCCGCGCCTCCTGGCATGGTTCATCCGCGCCGGGGGAGCGGTCTGCGTGCAAGTCCCGGAGCACCGGTATGGCGTCCACCTCACCACCCCGGGCTTCATCGCCGCCGCGCATCGCGTCGGCATGCAGGTCCACGTGTGGACGATCGACACGCGTGAGGACATCACCCGACTCCTCGACGACGGCGTGGACGGGATCATCACCGACCGGCCCGACGTGCTGCGGGACGTGCTCGAGGAGCGGGGCCAGTGGCGCGAGGCGTAGCGCGCCGAATCTGTGATCCAACTGTGATCATCTGGGTGTTGCCGTGAGGGCACGGCGGGCTGTATCAATTGCTCGGCGAGTCTGCACGAGCGCTCTGGGGGCCAGAGACCACGCACGCAAGGCGCCGGTCAAGTCCCCTGCGTGAACCGGAGTGCTCCGATGGCTGTTGCTCACCCTCTTGTCGCCTGGCTGTCCCGCGCCATGTGCGCGGGGCTGGTCGCCGTGCTGATCGCCTCCGGTGCGAGCGCCGCCGTGGCCGACGATGCCGATCCGGCCGGGGCGGATATCCAGGACGAGGTCGCTGTCGATGACGTCGAGGACGGCGGGGGCGGTGAGGGCGAGGCTGGGGTCGTCCCGGCGCAGATCGTCGGCACCGTGTCGCTGGCGGCGCCGGGTGAGTCGGCTGCCGATGTGCGGGTGGCGGTGCTCGATCCAGGCACGGGCGAGGAGGTCGCCGCCGCGGTTCTCGGTGAGGACGGCGGCTTTGAGCTGAGCCTGCCGCCGGGGGCGTACACGCTGCTCTTTACCCCGGCACCGGGCACCAACGCACGCGAGGTCTATCTCGGGGGAGCGGCGGAGCTCGCCGAGGCCGACGTCATCGAGGTCGTTGATGGTGAGGCGGCTGAGCTCACGACCGTGACGCTCCCGCTCGCCTCGGTGATCGCCGGGAGCGTAATCGTGCAGGGCGAGGCGCGCGTGGGGAACGTGCTGTCGGTCGTCTCGTCGGGTTGGTTGCCCTCCGACGTCACGGTGACCTATCGCTGGCTGCGCGACGGCGTCGAGGTGGCAGGTGGAGACAGCTACACACTGATGGCGGCTGACGCCGGGCGCACTCTCGAGGTCGAGGCGACCGGTTCGAGCGCGGGCCTGGAGCCGGCCTCGCAGGCAAGCGTCCCCATCGTCGTGGCGACCGGCGCGTTCACGGCCGGGACGGCCAAGGTCTCCGGCACGCCACGTGTCGGAGTACGGCTGACGGCGTCGACCGGCGGCTGGCCCGCCGGAACGACCCTGAGCTACCAGTGGCAGCGCAACGGCACGCCGATCAGCGGTGCGACGTCGTCGACGTACACGCCGGTGGCCGCCGACCGGAGTGCCGCGGTGCGGGTGGTCGTGACGGGCAGGCGTGACGGCTATCAGACCTCGGTGCGGACCAGTTCCTCGGTGACGGTCGCCGCGGGCACGCTCACCGCACCGACGCCTCGGGTCAGCGGCACGGTCCGTGTGGGGAACAAGCTGACGGCGGTGACAGGGTCGTGGACCGCCGGAACCCGGTTCACCTACCAGTGGTACGTCGCAGGGAAGCCGGTGAGCGGACAGACAGGTGCGAGCTTCACTCCGCGGCCCGCCGACGTGGGCAAGACCGTCACGGTGCGCGTGACCGGCGCCCTCAGCGGCTACACCACGGTGTCGAAGACCAGTGGTGCCACGGCCAAGGTGGCCAAGGGTGTCTTCCCCAAGAAGCCGACCCCCACGATCTCCGGGACTGTCCGCACGGGTATGACTCTCAGGGTAGTGCCCGAGACCTGGTCGCCGTCCGCGACGCTGCGCTACCAGTGGCGCGTCGACGGCAAGGCCGTACCGGGCGCGACGTCCAGCACCTACAAGGTCCGTACCGCCGACCGCGGCAAGCGAATCACGGTCACGGTTACCGCGAGCCGGAGCGGATACACGACCGCCTCGCAGACCAGCGCGGCCACCGCGCGGGTGGTGGCGCCGTTCACCCGGACGGCGGCGCCGAAGATCACCGGCACCGTTCGGGTCGGTTCGACGCTGACGGCCACCACCTCGGCGTGGTCGCCCACGGCCACGCTCCGCTACCAGTGGTACGCCAATGGCAAGCCGATCTCCGGGGCCACGAGCTCCAAGCTCAAGCTCACCACCGCCCACTACGGCGCGAAGATCACGGTGAAGGTGACAGGCAGCCGGTCGAGCTTCGTCACCACCAGCCGCACCAGCGCGGCCACGAAGACGGTGGCCGCACCACCGGCCACGATCACCAGGGACGGCACCTACAAGGTTGGTTCGCAGATCGCTGCTGGGACCTACATGGCGACGGGTGGTGCCGGGTGCTACTGGGAGCGTCGTCGGACGGCCGGAACCGCGATCTCCGGCGTGATCGAGAACGACTTCTGGATGACCTCGGGTCGTGTCATCGTCACGATCAAGAGCACCGACAAGTACTTCGACACCGATGGCTGCGGTTCCTGGACGAGGCTGATGCCGACCGGTTCGAAGGCGAAGACCTTCGGCAACGGCACGCACGCGGTCGGCATCCACATCGCCGCCGGCACCTACGTGGCCCGCGGAGGTGACGGGTGCTACTGGGAGCGCCGCACCACTGCCGGGTCCGCGATCAGCGGGGTTATCGCCAACGACTTCCGCAGTGAGTCTGGTCGTGTCATCGTGACGATCAACTCCTCCGACAAGTACTTCGTCAGCAGCGGATGCGGGACCTGGACAAGGCTTCCGGCGAGCGGCTCCCCGGCGACGACGATCCAGAACGGGACCCACGCCGTCGGGATTCATGTCCGGCCGGGCACGTATCGATCATCCGGCGTGGACACGTGGGGCTGCTACTGGGAGGTGGCCTCGAACTTCAGCGGCTCCGTGGGCGCGATCGTGGAGAACGACGTGACCTACTCCTCGGGGACTCGGTACGTGACGATCACCTCCGGGCAGTCCTTCACGTCACTGGGCTGTGGAACCTGGACGCGTACGGGCAACTGACGACCCTGCGGCGGTTGCACGCCGTGTGGTTGGTATCGTTGCCCAGCCCTTCCCGAGGGCGTCAGGGCCTATAGCTCAGTTGGTTAGAGCGCCGCGTTTACACCGCGGGTGTCGGGGGTTCGAGTCCCTCTGGGCCCACCAGAAGGTCGTTGTTCAACCGCCGCGGAACTGGCTTCGCCGCGATCTCGGCGAAGGGTCGACGCCGGTGGCGAACCAGACAGCGCCGGCAGCAGCAGGACGAGTAGTCCCCATCACTGACGGTCGGTCGCGCGAGGAGCTGTCGGAGCGCGGTGCGTGCCCGGCGCGGGTGGGGTCGCGACCAGGTCAAGCGGCGGATGAAGTTCGCTGGGATCGACGGCCTCACGCGAGGTCGTCGCACCACGGTCACGACACAACGCGACGACAAGGAGCCGCGGCATCCGGACCGCGTCAAGAGGCCGTGGGCGCGGCCAATCAGGCCGGTTCAGTGGTGGGTCGCGGACTTCACCTCCGTCTGGACACCCGCCGGGTTCTGCTCCGTCTCGTTCATCACCGACGTGTTCAGCCGGCGGAGCTTGGGCTGGCGGGTCGGTACGTCCAAAACGACTCTTCGATCGGTGACGTCCCACCGATCAGACCCGAGCAGTCGCACTACGTGTGCAACGCGAGGGCACGACGATCCCGTCGCCGCCTCACCACGCCCTCGAGAGTCTCAGGCCGAGTCAGCCGTCGAGTTCGCACTGCGCGCTCTGCACGTCGCGCTTCAAGCCCACCTCGACCACCGCATTACTCATTCTCGGTGAGGCTGCCAGTTTCGGATGTGGTTCCGGGCGGGACTCGATGCAGCAGTGTGCCGGTGATGACAGCGGCCAAGATGAGTACGGCGGAAGCGACCAGTGCGACTGTTCCCACGGAGTCCGAGAATGCGGTGGTCGCCGCTTCGAGGAGTTGTTCTGCCCGGGGCTCAGGCAACTGTGCCGCGACCGCCTCGGCGGCGCCGATGGATTCGGTGGCCGCTGGGGGCATGTCGGGTACGGAGGCGACTTCCATGCGCTGGCGGTAGGCGGTGGTGGAGATGGTGCCGAATCCGGCGATGCCGAGAGCGCTGCCGAGGTGGATTGCGGTTTCGGAGATGCTCGCGGCAGCGCCGGCCTGTTCGCGGGGTGCGGTGGTGAGGATGAGGCTGTTGGCGAGTGTGCTGACCATGCCGATGCCGTAGGTGAGCACCACGTAGCCGCCGAGGAACGCCCAGACCGATTCTGTGGGCATGGTCAGGCTGATGAAGCCCATTGATGCGCCGGAGATCGTGAGCCCTCCGGCGACGATGGTGGCTGGTCTGACTCGTTTGGCCAGTGCCGTCCCGGTCATCGCGCCGGCGGCGGTGCCGAAGAAGGTGGGCAGGGCGACCAGGCCGGCGTGCAGCGGGCCCAGGCCGTGGACCGATTGGAGGAGCGCGAACGCCAGCAGTCCGAGGCCGGTCATGGCCACGGTAGCCAGGAGGTTCGCCGTCGCGGCCCCAGTGAAGGCGGGGCGTCGGAACAGTGCGACGTCGATGAGCGGATGGGCAGAGCGCCGCTGCCAGCCGACGAAGCAGGCTAGTAGCACCAGTCCCGCGGTCAGGGTGATCCATGACTGCGGTTCTGAGCCGTACTCGGCGAATCCTTTCAGGGCGTACATGAGGGCGACGAGCGCGGCCAGGGACAGCGCGGCTCCGGGGATGTCGAATCGAGCACCTGCGGGGTCTTTCGATTCCTGGATCAGCAGTGGTGCGGCGATGAGCAGCAGCGCCATGATTGGCAGGTTGATGAGGAACACCGAACCCCAGTCGAAGTGTTCCAGGAGCAGGCCGCCCAGGACGGGTCCGAGCACGGCGCCGCCGGTGAAGGCGATGGTCCAGGCGGCGACGGCCTTGCGGCGCTGGTCGGGGTCGAGGAACATGCCGCGCACGAGGGCGAACGTCGAGGGCGCCAGGGTCGCGGCTCCGACGGCGAGCAGTACCCGTCCGGCGATGAACAGTTCGGGCGTCGGCGCGAAGGCCAGCAGTACGGATGCCACACCGAAGACGACGGAGCCCATGAGCAGCAGCCGGCGGCGGCCGATCCGATCGGCGAGGCTGCCCATCGTCACCAGCAGCGACGCAACGACGAGGCTGTAGCTGTCCATCATCCACAGCCACTGCGTCGCGTTGGGAGCCAAATCGCGGGAGATCGCAGGACCGGCGATGAAGAGGATCGAGATGTCCATCGACACCAGCAGCGCCGGCAGCAGCAGGACGAGAAGTCCCCACCACTGACGGGCGATCGCGCGAGGAGCTGTAGGAGTCGTATTTGTACGTACGTACATGCGACGATCGTAGGTAGAACATCGACGAAGTGCAAGTACGTACGTACAAAACGCACGTATCAGCGATCGATTACGATTCGCCCATGGGACAGAAGGAAGCCCTCCTCGCCGGGGCCAAGCGTTGCCTGGTGGAGAAGGGGTACGGGCAGACCACTGCCCGTGACATCGCCGAGGCATCTGGCGCTCATCTGGGTTCGATTGGCTATCACTACGGGTCCAAGGATCGGTTGATGAATCTCGCCGTCCTGGAGTTGAGCAGCGACTGGGGTGACACCATCGCCCGACTGGTGCGGCGAGCGAATGGTGAGTCGCTCCTCGACCGCCTCGCCGCCTCGCTGTCCGCTATCCGCGACACCCTCCCCAACACCAAGGATCTCCAGTCGGCGAGCATCCAAGCGCTGGCGCAGGCCCAGTTCGACGACGAACTCCGAACCACGTTCGCCAACGGTGCAGCAGACGCACGGCGTGAGATTGCCGCACTCCTCATAGGCAGCAATGACGATCAACACCAGCCCGACGCTGGCGAGGCGGGAGTCGGCTCGCTGGTCTACGCCTTCACCATCGGCCTGGTGGCGCAGTTCCTCATCGACCCGGAGAGTCTCCCGGAAGCCGAGCAGATCACGGAGGCGCTCCGGCTCCTGGCCGGTGATAGCGACTAATACACGAGCGCCGACGAGAGGACCCGTGTGTGGCCCGCTGGCTCGAACGGGTACTACGTCGCCTTGCAGAGTGGCACTTCGCCACTGGCTGCTCCGCGCGGGCCTGGGCGCGGAGGCGTCCCTCTGAGGCCACCTCATGCTCGTTCTATCGTGGGCGTCGTACCCGGGAAGGCGCAGACAGTTGGCTCACCGCAGCCGTGCCAACGGTACTGGGACGGAGAGAGCGCCCCGAGTCCCAGCCGAAGTGTGGGAGCGCGCAGAGCACGGCCTCCGCGCGACTGCTGCGGGCTGGTGCCTCAAGCGACCGTCGAGCCGGCGTTTTCCTAGTCCGGGCTGCGGTGTCAGCGCTTGATCCGATCTCACGGTGGCGACCAGTTCGTCCACGTGCGCTGGGCTCAGAAGGGTTGGAGTCATCTCAACCGCAAGTACCATCCGCCCCCGCGAGTCCACCACGGACGACTCCAGCGGCCTTCGATCCCGCCAGTAGAGCCCTCGCGACCTGCGGGAAGCCACCGTCTTCAGGGCTGGGCAAGGGCTCTCGAACTCTCTGGGAGGCCCACCAGACGGTCGCTGGTCGAACCAAACGGCATCGCCGGTCTCAATTCCAGACTCCGCCGCCGCTCGTTGGGGGCGAAGGGCGAGCGTCAGCACATCGGGGTGCATGAAGAGGTAGAAACGGGACTTCGGGTTCGCGGCAGATGGTGTCGTCGTCTGTGAGGATCGAGCTTGTCGAAGAATGCTAGGCCGGCGATCTGGCGGAGTTGATCGACCTGGGACCTCGGAGGGCGTGGTGGGACTGCGGCGGGATCGTGGTACCCACGTGTTGCCGGGTAGTGCGGCTGCTCGAGTTCGATCGGTGGGACAACGCCGATCGAGCGAGAGTGCGGACACTCCTGGTTGAACCAACGGACCTACGACGCTGTCGCCTGCTCGTTCTGCCGTCGAGCCGGTCCAGGTCTTCTGTCCATGGCGATCACCACGCTCTTTGAGAGTCTGATCATGGACTCCATGAACGCATTGTCGAGCGCGTCACCGATGGTCCTGATCGAGCCGGTGAGCCCAGCGTCCACGAGTGCTTTGGTAAAGGCCAACTACCTGTACTGACCGGGAACCACCGTCGGAGTGGTGCAGCAGCCCGTCGGTAGTGAGCTGGAAGCTCGTCCGGCGCCGGGTGAACGCTGCCTGTTGCAGCGCCCATAGCACCAACGGGGTCACCTTGGATGTCATCCTCCGCCGCCCCATGACTCGCCGGCTGGATACGCCAGTGACGGGCGTCCATACGCGGGTGACGTCCGCGAGCCAATACGGATCCGGCCTGGTCAGCCATCCCGCTGCCGCTTGACGTGGTCCGCATACCGCACGCACCGCGGTCTTTCAGAGTTGACCTGCGTCGGCCAGACCCGCAGGCGCGCGATCTCCGGAGGGAGCTCGATCCGCTCCTCGTTCGATGAGGCCCGCCACTTGTGTCGCCTTCGCCGAGATCGCGGCGATCCAGTTCCGCAGCATTTCCTGCTTGATGTCGAGCAGGTCACGGACCTCACGTCGGGTAGCCAGCTGGTCCTTGGTCGCGCGGACCGTGAACGGCACGTGCTACGACAGTCGGTCGTAGACTTGAGCGACCACTCCGTCGGAGGCGTCAGCCGTGGACAGCGACCAGCCGCTCGGTGGTAGTGGTGAGTCGAAGAATGGCCTACCGCCGATAATCTCAGGAAATACTGTGAGTGCGAGCCGGTCGACCTGGTCGGATTTGAGGAGGTCTTTGATAACCGACGCGCTGGCAAATATCACGATGTCCCCCCCTCGTTCGGCTCTGAGGAGATGAACGGCATCTGCAGCAGGAGTGTCGAGGATACGAGCGTTCTTCCAGGGTATCTCGGTCAGCGTCGAAGACAGCACGACTTTCTCAGAGTCACGCATCCAGGCGCCGTAGGCGCGGTCACGGGGGTCAGCGTTCTCGTCATCGGCGACTTGGGGCCAGTAACTGAGGAAGCCTTCGGCGTTGACCCGGCCGAGAAGGACGGTGGTGGCTGGCTGCCAGAGACTGGTCAGATGATTGCGGGCGATATCGCTGACGGCATGGGGCATGACCCATCCCATGTCATGAGGACCTGCGGGGCCTTGGTAACAGCCATCGATACTGAGAGCGATGTTAGCGACGACTCGGCGGCGTTCAGAGATCATAGTGAGTCCTTCCATAGGTGAGCGGCGGTTCGGGTTCTGGTCGGGGGCTGGGGGGCGGGGCAATGTCGGCGAGGAATTCCAGAGTCACGGTCGCGAATGTATCGTGAGCTTCCAATTGGCCCCAGTGGCCGGCATTAGGAAGCAGCACAAGCCGCGCGTGGCGTATCAGGCCGGCAGCCCGACGTGACCCTTCAGGGTCGACGATCGGATCCTTGAGTCCATGGAACAGCAGAGTCGGGGCAACTATGCTGCTGACTTCGCCGGTAAGATCGTTCGTGAGTCGCGCGTGGCCGAGCGTGGCCTGGTTGTATCGGCCGTAGGCGATGCCGGCGCGAGGCGCGCGAGATTCTCGGATGAACTCATCTCTTACCTCTACGGGCAGCGTTGTCGGATCCGCGACTATCGCCCTGATCACACTACCGGTGAACATGTTCGCTACTCGGGAGAGGGGGAGCAGTAGCCAGTCGGGGAGCTGCGCGCCTAGCCAGGCGAAGCGGTGAGTGAATGGCCCCTTCACCCTCGGGGCCAAGCCTCCGGGCGAGATCAGGACGAGGCCGGCCACCAGGCCGGGGTGCCGCAGCGCGACGTTGAGTGCGACATCGCCGCCCATCGATACGCCGACAACGATGGCGCTACTCACACCCACCTCGTGTGCCACTCGTGCGACGAAGTCCGCCATCGGCTTCGGTCCGTGGAGTGGGGGAATCTCCTGCGTACCGCCGAAGCCGGGAAGATCGATCGCGATGAGACGACGGTCAGCCCCAAGCGCGGTAAAGCTGTGAAACCAGGAGATTCCCGAGTTGTCCGATCCTCCGCCATGCAGCAACAGCATCGGCACGGCACGCGATTCGACGTTCCCGCCGGTCAACACTCGTACTCGTCCCTCGCTCAGGGGCACAAAGCTCTCTGTGGCGCCAGGTGGCAACATACGACTCACGCGAACTCCTTGTCGGTTACGCGACCAACTAGGTCCGCGAAGCACTTCTTGCCCGCCGTAGTGTCATCAGGCTCGGCGTCGACCGCTGCAGCCACGACCTCACCCATGCCACGAATGAGTCGCTCGACATCCAGGTGGGCCGCTCGGGCCAGCAGCGCTGTTGTCCAGAGAGACAGATTCTGCGCGAGGGCCTTCGAGTCGAGAGTGGACCGTACCATTCCGCAGCGCTGCAATTGCACGATGTAGTCGGCGCCCAGCAGGGTTCGAGACTCCGGCGGTTCGTGTGCTGCGGATCGTCCCAAGGACGCGGCGCCATCACGGTACAGGCGTTGAAGCGCGGGTCGGGAGCGCAGTGCAGCAATGGAGTGCTCGAACTGGCGAGAGAGTAGACCTCCCCGAGGGTCGTCCCGGACGGACGAGAGCGTGACGAGCGCAGCGAACTGGACTTCTTGGACGACCGTCGCTGAGATGAGATCGTCTTTGCTCGGGAAGCGCAAGTAGAGCACGCCTTTAGCGACTCGTGCGTGCCTCGCGATGTCGTCCATGGTGATGCGCCCAAAGCCCACTTCCGCCGCGACCTCGGCGGCAGCGGACAAGATCCCGGTTGTGGCGACGCTGTGACGCACTCTCTCTCCTGACTGAATGACTAGATTCGATGATCGAGTCACCATACACCTACGACGTGCCACGTGGTAATCGACAGCTCCGCCACCGTTGGTCACCGTCCACGGCCGCGTCGATTCGGGTTGGTTGTCGCAGTCTCAGAGAGCGGCAGTCCAGATTGAGTGCCGGTCGCCACGCCGATGGAGCTAGACGCTGGACCAACCACGACTCGCTATCGTCACGTCGGACGCGTGCGTGACGAATGCTTCCGTGAGCGTGACGTGCGGTTGACTGGAGTCGACATGCTCTCTGCGGAAGGAGCCGGGCCGCCGCACGGGCGAGCAGTGGGGGCTATCCGAACACGAACCTCGGCTGCAAGGCCTCTCCGTCGGCAACCAAGAGAGCAGGTCGGATCAATCCGATGGCGATGAGGAGACCGAGGTGGTCGATCTTGACCGCAGTGTGCAGAGTCACAACAACGCTCTCGCGTGCCTGTGAGCACCCTCGATGGTGCGTGCGTGCGTCGTGCCGTTGCCTCTGATGCGCCGATCCTCACTCGAATGATGCACGAGTCATCCGCGTACCAGGGCCCTTACGCGGCGATCCTTGAAGGTTACGAGGTGACGGATGTTCAGATCGCTCGTGATGCTATCTATGTCGCGGAGGCCTGTTCGACCATCGTCGGCTTCTATTCCTTGGTCGATGGCGTGGTAGGGCCGGAGCTGGATCTCATGTTCGTCCTGGACGAGGCGCGTGGTCTCGGTATTGGTCGACAGATCTTCGCGCACGTGATAGCGACTGCGCGTTCACGCGGCTGGCGATCTGTCACGATCATCTCCCACCCGCCAGCTGAGGCGTTCTACCTGCGGATGGGCGCGAGCCGCGTTGGAATCGCACAGCCGACGGGCCGCGTGCGGTGGAAGCGGCCGATACTCGCTCTCGCCGTCCCGGACTCGGCGTGACCGCCAGTTGTCACCCGTCCCATGGGCAGTCGATGATGTGACATCCGAACGGTCTCAGGGGCTCGATCCCCACGTGGCAGCGTAGGCCACTCTGTTCGTTCGTCACGGCGTTGGTGCACGCCCAGACACGTTCCCGTGATCGCGGGACCTCCTCGGTTTTGCCGAAGTGACGGTAGAGAGCGGCGAGTAGGTCCTCGCGAGATGCGAAGTTCAGGTAGGCGCTCGTGCCGTAGCGTCGGCACCGTGGCAGACGAGAGCGGGGGAGCGCGCACTCCGCCGGGGCGGTCGGCCGACCGACTGAGCCCGGAGGGGCTGCGTTCGCGCGCCCGGCGCGTGGTCAGCCCGTCCGGTCCGCCCACCTATGCATTCGGTGCCCGACGGCGTGGTTCCGACCTGTCGGAGACCGTGGAGCGGCAGGTGCTCGACGTCGTGCTCCGCACCGGTGAGGCGATGCTCGGCACCGGCGCGGGAGTCGCCGATGTCACGATCGCGATGCAGCGCACGGCGGCCGGTCTCGGCGTGACTGGGTGCCAGGTCGACATCACCTTCAACTCGATCACGATCTCCCTCGACCGTGACGACGGCGCCCTCACCCGAGTGCGTGTGATCGACGCCCGGACGTCCGACTACAGCCGGCTCGCCCAAGTCATCGAGCTCGTGGACGACATCGCAGCCCGCCGGGTCGCGCTCCCCGACGCCGTGACCCAGCTCGACGCGATCGTCTCGGCCCCGCACCCGTACCGGCGCTGGATCGTCACGGGTGCGTTGGGGCTCATGGCGGCGGGAGTCGCGGTCTTGCTCGGCGGAGGTTGGCAGGTGGCAGGCATCGCCGCCGTGACCACTGGGTTCATCGACCGGACCCTGCGCTACCTGCGCTATCGCGGGCTGCCGTACCTGTTCCAGCAGGCGGCGGGCTCAGCGATCGCCACCCTCGTCGCGCTGCTGCTGCTGT
>NZ_JBMDXJ010000269.1:0-6039 GCF_048594945.1 Pseudactinotalea sp.
GGGTGACATCCGCCTGCTCTGCAGCGCGCCATCACCCTCTGGGCCCTGCCTCCACCCGGACTCGCCCCTCGCCCGGGCCTGAACGCGGGGCAATCCCATCGGGGACGTCAGACGTTAAACCGGAACTCCACCACGTCCCCGCACGTAGGGCAGTCTGCGCCTCACTGCCACCCGTCGACCATCGGGAGAGGGTCGAAGGTTGGTGAAGGATCGGATCCCAGCCGTCCATAGATGTCCACGTCGATCCGCTGACCGCCCACGAGGAACTTCTCGCGCTCGATTCCCTCTCTTACGAACCCTGCACGCCTCGCCACTCCTCCGGATGCAGGGTTGTTCACCCGATGACCGCGCTCCAGGCGCTCCAGCCCGCGCGTGGTCAGCGCCCACTGCGCGATGGTGGACGCAGCCGCGGAAGTCCATCCGCGTCCGCGGACGGCATCCGTCATCCAGTACCAGTGCCAGCCGCTGCGGCTCTCCTCGTCCACGCTCACGCACACCAGGCCGACCAGCGCGTCGTCCGCGACGATCGCCCAGGCTTCGTGCGGCGAGGCCGGCTCCATCAGTCGGCTCGCATACCTCTCCGCCTCGGCGAGCGTCGACACGTCGCCCTGACGCGCCATGTCGGGGTTGGACCTGAATGCCGAAAGCACGGCCGGAGCATCTCCACGATGAAGCCGGCGCAATACCGGGGACGCAGCACTCATGCGACGCTCAATGGAGTGACCGCCGCCACCTTGTCACTCAGCGCCCGGCGCTCGAGCCGCAGCTCATAGTTCGACTGAAGATTCATCCAGAACTCCTCGGACGTCCCGAAGTACCGCGCCAGACGGATCGCCGTATCAGCGGTGATCCCACGCTTGCCGTGCACGATCTCATTGATCCGCCGCGGCGGCACCCCGATCGACACGGCGAGCTTGTTCTGCGTGATCCCGAAGCCGTCGATGAAGTCCTCCATGAGGATCTCTCCCGGGTAGATCGGTTCGATCAGGTCGGCCTCGGTGGTAGTCGACGAGTTCGACATCGTCCGCACCTCCCTCTCTCCAGACGAAACAGAGACGCCATTGCGCGTTCACGCGGATGCTGTGCTGCCCACGACCGTCGCCGACCAGCCGCTCCAACCGGTTCCCCGGCGGGATCCGCAGATCCTCGACATCCTTCGCCGCATGGATCAGCTCGAGCTTCCAAAGAGTCGCTCGCTTTACGGTCCGGTCGACGCGCTTGACGTACTGCCCATGCCAGATGCGCTCGGTGCCCTTATTCCTGAACGATCTGATCTTAAGGCCAGTCTATAACGGAGAGCGTTACTAACGTTATACGTTAAACCGGAACTCGACCACCTTCCCGCAGTGGCACTCGTCTGCGGAACGAGGCTGACCTGGCCGCTCCCCATCGCACCCGTCGCGTGTCAGTGGCTACGGGGACAATGGAACCATGGCCCGACGACAGCACCTCCCCGACGATCTTGCCCCTGACCAGGTCATAGCTCTACAAGACGCCCTGCTCGCGAACGCTGACCGGCTGCTCCGGGCGGCGTTGACGGCTCTCGACGAGGACGACGCTGCGCTGGCGAGGTCGCTGGGAATCCTCGGCATGGAGGAGTCCGGTAAGGCGATCGCGCTACACGAGCGAAGGATGGACATGACCCACAGTCCTGAGGGCGAGGAGTTCGTCGATGACGGGCTCAAGAAGCTCTGGCGGGAGCACCACCTCAAACTCGACATCGTGCACCGATTCCTGATGCTGGAGCAGTACTGGTTCGGCGTCGATCCCTCAGACTCGGAGGAGAACGCCGAGGTGCTCGGGACGATTCAGGAGTGGAAGCGTAAGCACAACTCCTTCAAGCAGCGCGGCTTCTACGTCGACGTGACGGCGGAGGGAGAACTACTGACCCCGCAGAGCGTCGCCGACCCTGACGCCGTGCGAGCGGTGCTTGAGCACGTCCACCAGATCGGGTGGCAGCTGCGGCTCGGCGAGCACTTCGAGGGCAGACGCCAGGAGGACCGGGAGCGCGCTGTGCCGCCGGCGACAGAAGAGATGATCGAGCACATGACGAGCCTGACCGGTCTCATGGACCCCGCGCTGGTCGAGCAGATGCTCAAGTCGGTGCGCGAGGGCACCGAAGGCGAGGACATCCGCAACGCCGCATACGGATTTACACTGTCGGACAAGCCGTTCGAGAACGCGGGTCGGGCTGGTTACGAAGCCCAGGACCGCCAGCTACACGCGCTATGGCAGAGCCTGCACGGCGACGACGAGCAGGTCGACTGAACAGCGAGGCCATACGGCGATCCTGCGCCCTGGACGTACGCGCTCATCGGTAAACTGGAGAGAGCAGTACCGGCCGGAGCAGGCCGAACGCCGAACAGGAGGGGGTCGAGTGGCACGCGCACCAATCGACGGCACCACCCTCAGATGGGCCCGCGAGCTCGGCAGAGTGCCCCGCGAAGAGCTCGCCAAGGCCCTCGGCGTGCAGCCCGAGCGCATCGACGCGTTCGAGTCCGAGGAGGTCCAGCCGACGTTCCGTCAGCTGACGCTCATGGCGACCAAACTCGACAGACCCTTGGGGTTCTTCTTTGCCCCCGCGCCCGCTGAGCCGGACGTGCCGGAGACTGCGGATTTTCGCGGGCGGATCCACGACGAGCTCCCGCCCGGTCTCGCGCGCGAGATGCGGCGCGCCGAGCAGCACCGCGACGCGATGCTGGACCTAGACGACCAGCCGCGAGAGCGCCTAGAACTCGGGCCGCTCACTTGGCAAACCCTCATCCGGAGATCCACGGATCTGCGTCACCAGTTCGGGCTCCTGGACTCCTTCGTCCCGACCGAGTCCCAGAACGGGCAGGTGTTCAACTTCTGGCGGGGCCTCATCGAGGCGCGCGGCATCCTGGTCTTCCAGACGACGAGGATCCCCCTAGAGACGTTCCGCGGCCTCTCCATCCACCACGATCGGCTGCCGATAGTGCTCGTGAACGGCGGCGACAGCGCCGCTGGCCGGGTGTTCACCCTCTTCCACGAGATCGCCCACCTCGCCAACCGCACCAGCGGGCTGTGCATGCTACGCGAGAACGTCAACGAGGAGGCCCTCGCCAACGGCTTCGCTGCGAACTTCCTCATGCCCGAAGCGAGCGTCCGCCGCCACGTGGCAGCAGACGACGACCCTTACGAGCTCGCAGTCAGCCTCGCGTCCGTCTTCAAGGTGAGCCCTCTGGCAGCAGCCGTCCGCCTCAAGACGCTCGACGTCATCGACGACGAGGACCTCGCGGAGGTGCGCGCGACCAGCGACGAGGAGTGGAAGAAGGTCAGGGACAAGAGGAAGAACAGCGACAGCTTCGTGCCCCCGTGGCGGCTGCGGTACCGCGATCTCGGCAGCACCTACATCGGGGCGGTCGCGCATGCCCTCGAGGACCGGCGCGTCGACATGATGGACGCCACCTACCTACTGAATGCGCGGCTGCCCATGGTAGAGCAGTTGCTCAGCGAGTACTACCGGGCCGGCGGTGCCGATTGACCTACACCCTGGACAGCAACATTCTCATCGGGCTCGTGCAGCGTTATCCCCGCGACATATTCCCGGGCATCTGGGACAGCATCGAGGAGTCCGTCGCCCGCGGCGAGAGCTGCATCTGCGAAGCGGTGCATCGAGAGGTCTACCGGATCGGGGACGACCTGCATAAATGGGCCAAGGATCTTCCCGGGTTCATTTGCTCAACGGACAGCGAAGAACTTGCGACCGTGAGGGCGATCGGGCAGGCGCATCCCGGATGGGTTCAGGGCCAGGTGAACGAGGCTGACCCGTTCGTGATCGCCCACGCGAAGTTCGAAGGCTCGGACGTCGTGAGCGAGGAGAACCGCAAAGGCCCCGGCGTCATCGACAAGAACTTGAAGATCCCCAACGTCGCTGACGAGCATCAGGTGCGAGTGCTGAAGTTCTTCGACTACGTCCGCACGGAAGGCTGGTCCTTCTAGGACGTGACTGGCTCTACACGCTGAACCGGAACTCGACCACGTTCCGGCACGGACCAACGTCTCGGGTTCCCGCGCCAAAGTCGTGTCCGGGAGGCCAGATTTGTTGGTGCCGACGTCCCACCGCAGACTGAGCGGACGTCAGTAGACTCGGATCATGGGCGTGGCACGCGTGGCGGCGGGCTGGTTGCTCAGTTAGGCAATCAACTCGCGGCGAGATGTCACTGGGAGGCAATAGCTGCTGAAGCCTGGCGAATCGCCGTCAGGTCAAGTGTGGCTACTGCGCCATGCTGTGGTCAGGCTGGAGAACTCTGAAGCCGGAACGTGCGAAGGCAGAACTGCAGCGGCCAACAGCATGTCGGCCAGACGACGGCATCCCTCAAGCACTTGCTCGGGCATGGCGGCGGCGCTGGCCTCGGTGAATGCATAATCGAGGCGTTTCCCGACGGTCGCCTTGTGGTGCTTGTCCAGGCGACCCTGGTACTCAGCGGCAGCCTCGATGAATGACTGCCAGCGCACCGGGAACAGGGCTCCGTCCGAGTCACGTAGGACGTCATCCCCAAACATGAACTCAATGGAAGCTGCTCGACCGTTCACGTTCGAGGTCGTGGAACCTCCAGGCCCGAGAGTCGGGTACTGAGATGCGTACGCGACGTCCGGGAGATTGACGACGGCGATCCGGGAGGGGAGCTTCGAGCCGTCTAGCTGCTTCGCAGCGACTCTCCCGGCGGTGTCGTTGTCCAACACGGCAACGATGCGATTCATCACTCGTGCCGCCGCCATTCCTTTGGTGAGCGACACGACCCGATCCGTCCCTCCAGGTGCCTGGTACTCAGCAAAGTCTAGGAACTCGAACAAGTATGCGGCTGCAGGCGCTGCCGTCTCCAGCGCACGACGTAGCCAGCGTGCGTCACTAGCGCCCTCGGTGATGACGATGACGGGGCCGCTCGCGGAAACAGCGGCGACCATTCGAGTGCGGGCTTCCTGGTGGGGCTCCTCGTCAGTGTCCATCCACCCACCGAGAACAAGGTCAGTGAGGTCGAGCGTCACAGTGGTGCCAGGACGGGCGTTCATGAGAGCGTGTGCGAGGGCGAACCGTGGATCGTCGAAGCTCCCCCGGAGCGACTCCCACATATCGTGAAGAAATCGCTGCTCGGGGTCCGACAATTTGAAGCGAGGGGCTTGCGCCGCCGCCTGACCTCGCCAGGTTGCGAGAGCAGCAGTGATGGAAGCACCATCGGGGTAGGTGCCGCGCCCCTCCTCCCAGGAGTCGCGCGGATCGATGCCGTCATCCTCGGGGACCTGAGTCAGTTCATCGTCGAAGAACGCCGTGGACAGCAACCGCACACGTTCGGAAGAGAAGCCTTGAAGTGCGAGGCGGGAGCGGAGGGCTTCCGCCGAGGCTGAGTACCACATCAGGCGGCGGTGCCACGCGAGAGGCTCGTCGGTTTCGGGATGAGTGGCGAACTGTTCCTCGAGCTGGGCGAGTTCATCACGTTTGGCGACGTCTACAAATCGGTCATCGCCTGTGAAGATCAACATCAATTGATCCGAGACGTAGTTCTTGCCGAACACCGGAGCGACTCGCTTCCCGACTTCGATCTGCCAACTAGAGCCCATCCAGAAATCTTAGCCGCACGCGTAGCGCCAGTATGAACCCGGAGACCTGTGGTGGGGACGACTCTGCCTCCTCTGCTGCTAGCGAAAACGTTCGGGGCCCACACTGCTGTGAAGGACGACCCGCTTCGCGCCGGACAACCGGACGAGGATCGGAGCGACCATGCAGGATGGATCATGGATGGACGCGCTTGAACTCGTGGTGGCGGCCAGGTCAGCACTCTTGGAGCGTAGTCCGCTACAGCCTCTTGCGGACCGGGAGTATCTGGTACCGCTCTGACCAGCGCAAACGCGCCTATTCAGACGTTGAACCTGAATTCGACCACGTCCCCGTCGCGCATGACGTACTCCTTGCCCTCCATGCGCACCCAGCCCTTGGCCTTCGCCTCGGCCATCGACCCGGCCTCCATCAGCTGGTCGAAGGAGACGATCTCGGCCTTGATGAAGCCGCGCTCGAAGTCG
>NZ_JBMDXJ010000027.1:0-9079 GCF_048594945.1 Pseudactinotalea sp.
GATCATCTCCTGGATGAGCACGGTCTTGCCCACGCCGGCGCCGCCGAACAGGCCGATCTTGCCGCCCTGTACGTACGGGGTCAGGAGGTCGATCACCTTGATGCCGGTCTCGAACATCTCGGTCTTGGACTCGAGCTGGTCGAACGCCGGCGCCTGGCGGTGGATGCCCCACCGCTCGGTGACCTCGAGCGTCTCGCCCTCCTCGAGGTTGAGCACCTCGCCGATGACGTTGAACACCTTGCCCTTGGTGATGTCGCCCACCGGCACCGAGATCGGGCCACCGGTGTCGCGCACCTCGGCGCCGCGCACCAGGCCGTCGGTCGGCTTCAGTGCGATCGCACGCACGATGTTGTCGCCGAGGTGCTGCTCGACCTCGAGGGTCATCTCGCTGACGCCCTCGCCCTCACCCTGGCTCGAAAGGTCCACGGTGGTCTTGAGCGCGTTGTAGATGTCGGGGAGCTCCTCGGGCGGGAACTCGATGTCGACGACGGGGCCGATCACGCGGGCGATACGGCCCACCGCGGGAGCCTTCTGGGCCTCGGTGGCGTCGGGGGATGCGGTGGCAGTCATGGTGTCCTGTCCTTGTCGGTGGCGCTCAGCTGGCGGCCAGCGCGTCAGCGCCGGAGACGATCTCGCTGATCTCCTGGGTGATCTCCGCCTGGCGCGCGGTGTTCTTGAGTCGGGTGTAGGTGCGGATGAGTTCCTCCGCGTTGTCGACGGCGGCCCTCATCGCACGCTGTCGGGCAGCGAGCTCGGAGGCCGCGGCTTGCAGCAGCGCATTGAAGATCCGGCTGCGGATGTAGCGGGGCAGCAGCGCGTCCAGCACCTCGGCCTCACCGGGCTCGAACTCGTACAGCGGCACGAACCCCTCGCCGGGCTCGGCCACGCCGTCGACGACCTCGAGCGGCAGCATCCGGACCACGCGCGGTTCCTGCGAGACCATGCTGCGGAACCGCGTGTACACGACGTGGATCTCGGACACGCCACCGGCGTCGGCGGGCGCGCCGAACGCAGTCAGCAGAGTGTCGGCGATCTCGTCGGCCACGTCGACCTTCGGATTGTCGGAGTCGCCGGTCCAGGTCTGCACGACCGGCACGCGGCGGAAGGTGTAGAACGCCACACCGCGTCGTCCGGTGATGTAGAGGTCCACCTCCTTGCCCTCCGAGCGCAGCACGTCACGCAGCCGCTCGGCTTCACGGAGCACCGTTGCGGAGTAGGCGCCTGCCTGCCCGCGGTCCGCCGTGACGACCAGCATCGCGACCCGGTTGGTGTCGGTGCGCTCGGTGGTCAGCTCATGCTCAGCGTTGCTGTGGGTCGCGACCGCCGACACCGCCCGCGTGATCGCGCGCGTGTACGGCGCTGCGTGCCCGGCGCGTTCACGCGCCTTGGTGATCCGCGACGCGGCGATCAGCTCCATCGCGCGGAACATCTTCTTCAGAGTCTCCGTGGACCGGATCTTCTGGTTGTAGATGCGCTGCTGGCCACCCATGCGTCAGGCCCGCTTCTGCTTGACGATCTGCTCCTGGTCGATGTCCACGTCCTCCGGGTCCTCCGGCGCCTCGTCCTCCACGATGCTGGAGCCGTCGCCGGCACGGAACGTCGAACGGAACTTCTCGACCTCGGACTTGAGGGTTTCGATCGTGGCGTCCTCGAGCTTGCCGCTCTCGACGATCGTCCCGAGCACGTCGGTGTGGCGGCGCAGGTGATCGAGCAGACCCTGCTCGAACCGACGAACATCCGCCAACTCGACGGCATCGAAGTAGCCGTTGGTGCCGGCCCAGATCGAGACGACCTGCTCCTCGGCCGGGTACGGCGAGTACTGGGGCTGCTTGAGCAGCTCCATCAGCCGTGCCCCACGGGTGAGCTGCTGCCGCGAGGCCGGGTCGAGGTCGGAGGCGAACATCGCGAACGCCTCGAGCGAGCGGTACTGCGCGAGGTCGATCTTCAGGGTTCCCGAGACCGACTTCATCGCCTTGATCTGCGCGTCACCACCGACTCGGGAGACCGACACACCCACGTCGACGGCGGGGCGCTGACCCGCGTTGAACAGATCGGACTGCAGGAAGATCTGGCCATCGGTGATCGAGATGACGTTGGTCGGGATGTACGCCGACACGTCGTTCGCCTTGGTCTCGATGATCGGCAGCCCGGTCATGGAGCCCGCGCCGAGGTCGTCGCTCAGCTTGGCGCAACGCTCCAGCAGGCGGGAGTGCAGGTAGAACACGTCGCCCGGGTAGGCCTCGCGGCCCGGCGGGCGGCGCAGCAGCAGCGACACCGCGCGATACGCCTCGGCCTGCTTGCTCAGGTCGTCGAAGATGATGAGGACGTGCTTGCCCTGGTACATCCAGTGCTGACCGATGGCCGAGCCCGTGTAGGGCGCGATGTAGTTGACGCCCGCGGGGTGGGCGGCCGGGGCGGCGACGATCGTGGTGTACTCCAGCGCGCCGGCGTCCTCGAGCGCTCCACGCACCGAGGCGATCGTGGAGCCCTTCTGGCCGATCG
This sequence comes from Pseudactinotalea sp., assembly GCF_048594945.1. Lineage (NCBI taxonomy): Bacteria > Bacillati > Actinomycetota > Actinomycetes > Micrococcales > Cellulomonadaceae > Pseudactinotalea > Pseudactinotalea sp. Next base: position 2,503 of record NZ_JBMDXJ010000027.1, read on the forward strand.
CCACGTAGATGCAGCGGACCTGCTTGCTCGGGTCGCCGCTCTCCCAGTTGGCCTTCTGGTTGATGATCGTGTCGAGCGCGATCGCGGTCTTACCGGTCTGGCGGTCACCGATGATCAGCTGGCGCTGGCCGCGACCGATCGGGATCATCGCGTCGATCGACTTCAGACCGGTCTGCAGCGGCTCGTGGACGCTCTTGCGCTGCATCACGCCGGCGGCCTGCAACTCAAGGGCGCGGCGGCCTTCGGTCTCGATCTCGCCGAGGCCGTCCACCGGGTTGCCCAGCGGGTCCACGACACGGCCGAGGTAGCCCTCGCCCACGGCGACCGAGAGCACCTCACCGGTGCGGCGGACCTGCTGGCCCTCCTCGATGCCGGCGAACTCGCCGAGCACCACCACACCGATCTCGCGCACGTCGAGGTTCTGCGCGAGGCCCAGCGTGCCGTCCTCGAACGTGAGGAGCTCGTTCGCCATCGTGCCGGGCAGGCCCTCGACGTAGGCGATGCCGTCGGCAGCGAGGGTGACGGTGCCGACCTCCTCGCGAGCGCTTGCGGCCGGCTCGTAGGAGCTCACGAAGCTGTCCAGCGCCGCGCGGATCTCGTCCGGCTTGATCGTCAGCTCGGTCATCGTGGTGCTCTTTCTTCTCGTCTGCTTCAAAAGTGTGGTCGTGCGCGTCAGCCTGCGAGGCGACGGCGGGCGTGGTCGAGTCGGCCGGCGATGGTCGCATCCACGACCTCGTCGCCCACCTGGATGCGGAAGCCTCCGGTCACCGCCGGGTCCACTGCGATGTTCAGCTGGACCTCACGCCCGTAGGCCGCGGCGAGCGAGGCGGCCAGGCGATCCTGCTGTGCCTGACTGAGCGGGGCCGCTGCCGTGACCACGGCCACGAGCTGTCGGCGGCGCCGAGCGGCCAGCTCACCGATCCGGGCGAGGGACGCGGTCAGGGTGCGGGACCGCAGCGACCGGACCGAACGGGTCACCAGCGCGAGCGTCTCCTCGCTCACCTTGCCGGCGAACACCGAGCCCAACAGCTGGACGCGGCGCTCCGCCGTCGCATCGCGGTCACCGAGCGCGAACCGCAGGTCGCGGTTCTCGGCCAGGACGCGGGTCAGCCGGAACGTGTCTTCCTCCAGCTGCGTCAAGGCACCCTTGGACTCGGCGGCGGCGAGGTAGGACACCACGCCGAGCTCGTCGATCGAGTCCGCGAGATCGGCGTCGGCCGACCACCGTGACCGCACCATTCCGGAGAGCAGGTCCACGACCGCGTCGTCGACCTTGCCGCCGAGCAGCTGCGTCACCACGGCCGCCTTGTCGGCGCCGTCGCGGGTGGGTTCGGTCAGTGCGCGGCGCAGCCCGGCAGAACTGTCGAGGGCATCGACGACGGCGAACAGCTGCTCACCGTAGGTCGCTGCCTCTGCTCCTGCCTGCTGCAGCACCGGCTCCCACGAGGAGGCGGCGGTGCCCAGGCTCGCCTGGCTGGTCGCGCGCATCAGGCCCGATCCGCATCCGTGTCGGTGCCAGCCGCGGCCGGCGCGGCTGCGGCACTGCCGGCGAGACCGGTATCGAGGTCGTCCAGGAACCGGTCGATCACGCGAGACTGCCGGGCGTCGTCGGCGAGCGACTCGCCCACGATGCGGGAGGCGAGTTCGGTGGCCAGGCCACCGACCTCTTCACGCAGCGACACGACCGCGGACGCACGCTCGGCCTCGATCTGGCGGTGGGCCGCCTCGACGATGCGCGCAGCCTCGGACTGGGCCTTGGAGCGGGCCTCCGCGACGATCGCGGCACCGTCGGAGCTTGCCTCGTCCTTGATCCCCGCGGCGACGTTGCGGGCCTCGGCCAGCTCGGCCTCGGTCTGCGCCTTGGCATCGGCTGCCTCAGCCTGCACCTTCTCGGCCAAGGCGATGCCACCCTCGATCTTGGCGGCGCGCTCATCGAGGATCGCGTTCAGCTTCGGCAGCAGGTACCGGAAGAAGAACACGGCGATGATCGCTGTGACGACCAACGACCAGAACCAGTCGTAGATGCCGGGGATGAAGATCTCAATGCCCTGAGGCGTGTGATCCGCTGCGTTCATGAGGGGCTCCGTCCGAGCGTCAGTACCTGTCTTGCTCAGGTGAACAGGAAGCCGGCCACGAGGCCGAGCAGCGCGAGAACCTCGATGAGGCCTGCACCGATGAGCATGTTGGTGAACAGTCGACCGGCAACCTCAGGCTGGCGCGCGGTGGCCTCCTGAGTCTTGCCGATCATGATGCCGAGGCCGATCGCCGGACCCACGGTCGCAAGTCCGTAGCCGATGGTGGCGATGTTGCCGAAGACGGTGGTGGGCTCTTCCACTGGTGTTTCCTTCCTAGGTGGCGCTCGGGTTGAGCGTCATCGGGGGTTCGTGCTGGTGGTGCGGGCCGTCGCGGCGCTCAGTGAGCATCCTCGAGGGCGAAGTTGATGTACACGGCCGAGAGCAGAGTGAAGATCAGCGCCTGAAGCACGGCCACGAAGATCTCGAACAACGTGATGGCGATTCCCGCTGCGAGCGTGAGTGCACCGAGCGGCTTCATCAAGCCGTCGGCATACAGGAACAGCGTGTGGGTTCCGACGAAACACAGCACCAGCATGATGTGACCGGCCATCATGTTCGCCACGAGCCGCAGTGCGAGCGTGAGCGGCCGGATGATGAAGACCTGCAGCGCCTCGATGGGGATGAGCAGGATCAGCATCGGCCACGGCACGCCGGAGGGCATCAGCTGATTCTTGAGGTATCGACCCACGCCATGCTGGCGAGCGCCGACGACCAGGTAGGTCACGTACACCCACAGCGCCAGCACAAGCGGAAGCCCGATGCGCGAGGTCCCCGCCATGTTCAGGAACGGGATCACGCCCGCGAGGTTCATCGCGAGAATCATGAAGAAGATCGTGGTCAGCATGCCCACGTACGGGCGCGCGCGCTCCTTGCCGAGCGTCTGCTCAGCGATCTGAACCCGCACGAAGTCCAGGCCCATCTCGACGATGCTCTGCGACCGCGTCGGAATCAGCTTGGCCTTGCGCACAGCGAGCCACAGAAGCAGCACGAGCAGACCCGTGATCACCAAGCGGATGAACATCACACGGTCGAGCGCCCACCAGTCCCCCTCCGATCCCCAGATGTAGGGGTAGGGGAAGAAGTCGCTGACGTCAGGCAGCCCCGGCGCACCGCTGTAAGACTCCTCAGCGAGGACGGGGGCCGAGCTCAGGGTCGTGGACAGCGTTCACTCCTGCGGGTCGTGGGCACGTGGGCCTGCCACGCGGTCACGTGGCCTGCATCACGAAGATTCGCGGCTGGGCTACGTCGATCGTAGCGGCGGCGAATCGTGCTCCGGCGGGCGGGATCTGGCACAGACACTACCGGATCCACGGATGGCGCAAGACCGCTCACAAGCCGGAAAGACCGTTCGAGCGCGCTACGCCGGCGGCGACCCTGACTGCTCGTCGGCGCCGTTTCGCGGATCCGTGTCCGCCTGCGCGCCTTCGCCCTTGCGTTCCGGGCCCTCTGTGACGCTGCTCACGTTCGGCGGCGCGGGCTCGACCGCCGGAATACGGGCGGTCGCGACCGTGCCGATCTCGACCACGATCGCACTGATGACCACCACAGCCAACGTCACAAAGAAGACACCTCGGTGGTAGAAGTCTTGCGACCGCAACCACAGCATCAAGACCACCACCAACACCATCTTCAGCAGCCAGCTACCGATGAGGGCGATCTGCAGCAGCTCGGGTCCGCGACCCACGAGGAAGCGCAGCGTCGCGACCGTGGTGAACGTGAACACCAGGCCGAGCCCGGCCGCGATCAGCGCTCCCCACAGTCCCGGTGTCTGCGCCACGAGATAGCCGATCCCAGCACCGAGCACCGTGACCGCGACCGAGAGCAGCAGCAGCCGGCGCTGGATCGTCCGGAACAGGGCGAGCATCGCCTCGGTACGTACCGGCGGATCGTTGAACATCACGGGACCCGTCATGCGGACAAGCCTCCCACGGCTGCCAGTCGGTGCGCGCCGACCCAGCCGCGGGCAGTCAGCGGCCGAGCTTGGGCAGCGGCTGTCGTGGCAGCCTCACGGTGGCCCACACCGCCAGGGCGATCCCGGCGGCGATACCGACGACCAGGACCGGTACCGGAACGCCCGGGATCGCGAGGGACACGGCGCTGAACGCGAGCACCGCCGTCCAGATATACATGATCAGCACCGCACGGCGGTGGCTGTGGCCGAAGTCCAGCAGCCGATGGTGCAGGTGCATCCGATCCGGGTGGAACGGCGAGGTCCCGGCCTTGAGCCGCCGGATCACCGCCAACCCCATGTCCAACAGCGGCAGGATCAGCACAGCGACCGGGAGCAGGATCGGCACGAAGGCCGGGAAGGCGGTGTCGAGCCGCGCCGGGTCGATCTGGCCGGTGAGGTAGATCGAGGCGGCCGACATCGTCAGCCCCAGGAACATCGCGCCGGAGTCGCCCATGAAGATCCGTGCGGGGAAGAAGTTGTGGGGCAGGAACCCCAGGCACACGCCGACCACGCACGCCATGATCGTCGTCGGCAGGTCGGAGTAGTCGCTGGGGGTGTCACCCCGGGTGAGGATGTAGGTATAGGCGAAGAACGCGGTGCCGCCGATGGCGATCACGCCGGCGGCAAGACCGTCGAGGCCGTCCACGAAGTTGACCGCGTTGATCGCCACCACCACCACGAGCACGGTCACCACCAGCGAGAGCCTGGAGGAGCCGATCGTCAGCCCGAAGATAGGGAACTGGATCAGCTGCACCCCTTGCCAGGCCAGGAAGCCGGCGGCCAGTACCTGGCCCACCAACTTCGTGAGCCAGTCGAGGTCCCAGATGTCGTCGGCGACGCCGAGCAGGCACACCACGGTCGCCGAGACGAGAATCGCCCAAGGCAATCGCTCGGTGGAACCGGTGAAGAGTGGCTGCAGGAAGGGCATCTGCGAGGCGATCGTGAGCGTGCAGGCGAAGCCGATGAGCATGGCCAAGCCGCCCAGGCGGGGTACGGGCACGGTGTGCACGTCGCGGTCTCGCACCGCCGTGATCGCATGGGTGCGCTGCGCCAGGACCCGCGCGAGCGGCGTCGCCAGGAAGGTGACGACGGCGGCGACCGCCATCAGCAGCAGGTAGATCCTCACGGGGCGGGCGCCTCGCCGGTGGGTTCGGTGCTCTCGTCGCCAGCTGATGTGCTCTCGACCGGCTTCCTGCGCACGCGCCGCGGAGCGATGCGCACCCCGTCCTCCGGCACGGCAGGCGCAGGATCAGGGGTCGGCTCGGGGTCCGGCTCCGGCTCCGCGGCAGGCTCCGGCTCCGGCTCCGGCGCCGGCTCCGGCTCCGGCTCCGGCTCCGGCTCCGGCTCAGTGTCGGCCGCAGTCTCGTCGTCCGCCGCCAGCACCTCGGTCTCGTCGGCGTCCGCGGGCTCGACGGCGGCCTCAGCAGCCTCCGCGCTCTCGGGCTCGACGTCCACAGCGGGCTCTGCCACCTCGGCCTGCTCGCCCTCGGCCTGCTCGCCCTCTGCCTCCACGGCCGCAGTCTCAGCCTCTGCCGCCGGCTCAGCCGGCACCTCGATCCCGAGATCGGCGGCGCTGAGCGCGCCCTCGCGCACGATGCGGAGCGTGTCCCCGGTCGCGTCCACGATGGTGGACGCCACCCCACCGGGTGAGTCTCCGCCGTCGAGATACACCCGCACGGACTCACCGAGCATCGAGGCGGCCTGAGCCGCCGTGGTGGCGGCGGGTGAGCCGGTCGAGTTCGCACTCGAGACCGCCAGCGGCCCGGTGCGACGCAGCACCGCGAGCGCGAGCTCGTGGTCAGGCATCCGTAGGGCGACCGTGCCGTTCGTCTCCCCCAGGTCCCACTGCAGCGACGGCTGCGCCTGCAGGATCACGGTCAGCGGACCCGGCCAGTGCTCGGTGACCATCTGCCGGACGTCTTCAGGAATGGCATCGGCGAGACCGTCCATCGTGCGGATGTCGCCGATGAGGACCGGCGGCGGCATCTGCCGGCCGCGTCCCTTGGCGTCGAGCAGGGCCTGGACGGCCTCGGGCTTGAAGGCGTCGGCGGCAATGCCGTACACGGTATCGGTGGGCAGGACCACCAAGCCGCCGACGGCCAGCGCCTTGGTCGCCTCGTCGACGTGCGGCCACCAGGTCGCCGGATCGGTGCAGTCACGCAACACAGTCACGACGGCGATCCTCCCACGCGCCCGGCAGCCACGAGAATCGGCACGCTCGCCGCACACGCGCGAGGCACAACCCGCCCAGATGGACACATCTGCTGCTCACAGGTGCCGATCCCGGGGCAGACGCCGCTCCCAGCGACACGTCTGCTACGCCACCAGAGGTCAGCCAGGCCGTAGGCTCGCCTCCGATGTCCTCCGAGCGCGAGACCAGGCCCCCTGCCGCACGAGCGCTGCTGCAGGTCCTCGCCTGGGGCGCTTTCGGCGTCGCCGTGATCACGAACCTCTGGGGGCTGTACGCGCCGTCCCAGCCGGGACCGGCGATGTTCCCTGGATTCGACAAGATCGCGCACCTCGGCAGCTTCGCGCTCGTGATGCTGACCGG
>NZ_JBMDXJ010000270.1:0-6433 GCF_048594945.1 Pseudactinotalea sp.
CCAGCTGCTGGTCAAGAACGCCAAGACCACCGAGGCGCAGCGCGCCGCTCGCACGCACCTCAAGCACGTCGAGGATGCCCAGCGCGAGCACACCTTCACGCTCGCCCGGCAGCTCGAGGCGGCCACCGACCTCGAGGCGCGCGTGACGATCCTGGGGTACGTGCAGCGCGGCGGCTCGCCCTCGGCGGCCGACCGGGTGCTCGCGACCACCCTGGGTGCTGCGGCCGCGGACCTGGTGCACGCGGGGGAGTTCGGCGTGATGGTGGCGGCGCGCGGGAGCGGGACGCAGCCGGTGCCGCTCACGGACGTCGCCGGAAAGGTCAAGCTGGTCCCGGCCGAGCACGAGTGGATCTCCGCAGCACGCAAGGTGGGCACCGGTCTCGGCGACTGAGCGGACCAGCGGCGAGAGCCGCCGTCGGGCGCTCGGGGACCTACGCTGGTCGCGGAGACGACCGAGAGGACCCACGTGCGCGCTACCCGCGTTCTCGCTGCCGCGAGCCTGCTGCTGCTGGCTGCCGCCTGCAGCACCCCGGACGAGGGCGGCAGCCCGGGGGCGGACAGCGGCAGCGCGCTGACCTGCGACCCTGCCTCGTTGCCCACGCTGACCGAGGGCACCTTCACGGTCGGTACCAGCGTTCCCTACGAGCCCTGGTACGTGGGGGAGGACCCGAGCACGGGGGAGGGCTTCGAGTCGGCGCTGGTGTACGCGGTCGCGGAGCAGCTCGGGTACGCCGCCGATGACGTGGTCTGGGAGCAGGTGACGTTCGAGCAGATCGTCGCGCCCGCTGCGAAGCCGTTCGACATCGCCGCCTACCAGACCTCGATCACCCCGGAGCGGGAGCAGGCGGTGGACTTCTCCAGCCCGTACCTGACCACCCGGCAAGGCGTGGTGGTGCAGGGTGAGGGCGACCTCGCCGGCGCCACGACCCTCGCCGAGCTCGAAGGCGTCCGCGTGGGCGTGACCGCCTCGCAGACGTCGCTGAGCCTCGCCGAAGCAGCCTGGGGCGACGCCGTGGAGCTCGTGCCGTACGACGACGCCGGCCTCGCGATGCAGGCGCTCAGCAACGACCAGGTGCAGGCTGTGGTGATGGACGTGGACCAGGCGGTCGCCGCCACCACGGTGTACTTCCCGGACACCGCGGTCATCGGCACGCTGCCCGATGGCGGCGTGACCGAACAGCTCGGCCTCGTGCTCGACCTCGACTCGCCGCTGACCGACTGTGTCTCGGAGGCCGTGGACGCCCTCGAGGCCGACGGCACCCTGGCGGACCTGCGCACCGAGTGGCTGAGGTCCGACGACATCCCTGAGCTCGGCTGACGAAAGGGCGAGGAAAGGGGGGCCCTCCAGGCTGTCCGGGTCAGTGCCCGAGTAGCTGCGAGGTCGGCAGCGGTCTCGGGCGTGGTTGCCACGGAGAGTCCGATGCCACTACCCAGCCCGGAGACGACGCTGGCGTTCCTGCTCGCCACCGTGGTCGTGGTGGTGGTACCGGGCCCGTCGGTCACGTTCGTCGTGACCCGCAGCGTGCAGCAGGGCACCGCCGCCGGACTTGTCTCGATGCTCGGTCTCGAGACCGCCGCAGCCGTGCACGCGGGGCTGTCGGTCGCAGGCGTGAGTGCGCTCCTGCACCTCGTCCCGATGGGTGTGCAGCTGCTCTCGTGGGCGGGCGCCGGCTACCTCGTCTGGCTCGCTGCGCTGGCGTTGCGTCAGTCCCGCCGTGCCGGGAGCCCGACGGCGGCGACGATCCCGGCACGACGCAGGCGCCTGTTCCTGGACGGCTTGCTGATCGATCTCCTCAACCCCAAGACCGCGCTGTTCTTCCTGGCGTTCCTGCCCCAGTTCGTGGATCCCGGGCGCGGGGCGGCCCACGTCCAGATCGCGGTGCTGGGAGCGGCGTTCGTGATCGTGGCGGGTGTGTGCGACAGCGCCTACGCGATCACCGCCGGTCGTCTGTCGCAGCGGCTGCGGTCCTCACGGCGCGCACAGAGATGGCTCGCGCGGACATCGGCGGCGGTGTACCTGGCTCTGGCGGCGGTCGCGGTCGTCTGGTGAGCCCGGGCGGGGTCACCGCCGGCCGTGCGCCAGACTGTTCCTGTGAAGCGAGGCGGAGGGTGACCTGGGAGCCGTCGCCGCTGGCGGTGGAGCGGGCCGCCTACCGCGCGAGGCGGCGCCGGCGCTCGTTCCTGCTCGCGCTCGGATCCACGCTGGTGCTCGTGGCCGCCGCGGTGCTCGTGGTGGTGACCTCACCCGGCTGGGAGCGCACCCGGGACTCGTTCTTCGACCTCGACGTCGCCGCCGAGGTGCTGCCGGGGCTGGTGCAGGGACTGTGGCTCAACATCCGCGTCTGGGTGCTCGCCGTGGTGATCTCGCTGCTGCTGGGTCTGCTGCTGGCGATCGTGCGGACGACGGCGTCCCCCGTGCTCTTCCCGCTGCGGGCCTTGGTCGCGGCGTACGTCGACATCTTTCGTGGGTTGCCGCTGCTGCTCGTGCTGCTGCTGGTGGGTTTCGGACTACCGAGCCTGCGACTGCCATGGCTGCCCATCGACGCCGTGTATCTCGGCACCGGCGCGATCATCCTCACCTACACCGCCTACACGGCAGAGATCTTCCGGGCCGGCATCGGTGCAGTGCATCCAGCCCAGGTGACGGCGGCGCGTGCGCTCGGGCTCACGCGCGGTCAGACGACCCGCACGGTGGTGGTGCCGCAGGCGGTCCGCAACACCACACCCGCGCTGCTCAACACCGTGGTGTCGCTGCAGAAGGACTCCGGACTGATCTCGATCCTCGGCGCCGTCGACGCCATCCGGGCCGCCCAGATCGAGGTGACCGGCGCGTACAACTTCACGCCGTACGTGGTGGCGGGCCTGCTGTTCCTGCTGATCTCGATCCCGCTCACACGTGCGGTGGACGCCTACAGCGAGCGGCGCGGGTGGGGCGCGACCCGACCGGCCGCGGGGGTGGCGCGATGACCGACCGGGTGAGCGACGCCGTCGAGGGCCTCGACCCGACCGCGGTCCTGAGCGTGCGCGGCCTGCGGCTCGGCTTCGGCCAGTACCTCGTGCTCGACGGCCTCGACCTCGATGTCCGCGAGCACGAGTGCGTGGTGCTGCTCGGCGCGTCCGGCTCGGGCAAGTCCACGCTGCTGCGCGCGATCGACCTGCTGGAGGAGGTCGAGGACGGTGTGATCGCGCTGCGAGGCGAGGATGTCACCGACCCGCGCGTGAACGCCGACCGGGTGCGCGCGCGGCTGGGGCTCGTGTTCCAGGCCTTCAACCTGTTCGGCCACCTGACCGTGCTCGACAACCTCACGCTCGCGCCACGGTTGGTCCACGGACAGGATCGGGATACGGCCGAGGCGGCAGCGCTGGCGATGCTCGAGCGCGTCGGCCTCGCCGGGCGGGAACGCGCCTACCCCGAGCAGCTCTCCGGCGGGCAGCAGCAGCGCGCTGCGATCGCGCGTGCCCTGGTGACCTCGCCGGATCTGCTGCTGCTCGACGAGGTCACCTCGGCGCTCGACCCTGCGTTGGTGGGGGAGGTGCTCGACCTGCTCGCGGAGGTTCGCGCCGCCGGCACCACGATGCTCGTGGCCACCCACGAGCTCGGCTTCGCCCGCCGCGTCGCCGATCGGGTGTGCTTCCTCCACGAGGGCCGGGTGTGGGAGAGCGGTCCGCCGTCGATCATCGACACCCCGACGACGGCGGAGCTCGCCGCGTTCCTCGGCTCACCGCCGGACCGCGTTCGCGGGTGACTCGCAGTCACGCTGTGGCTGCGAATCACCCGCGTCGGGACGCTCAGGCCTGCCTGATGCGGAACTCGTCGAACGTCGCCACCGTTGATGGGCTCTCGCCGCCGCCGGCGTGGAGGCCGATCTGCACGTCGGTGCCGGCGGGCATGGTCCAGGTCATGCCCCAGCGCCAGGTCTGGCCGCCGTCGATCGAGAAGGCCGAACGGTAGAGCTGCTCACCCTCGGCGTTGTGCGTGCGCACGATCCGCAGCGTGATCTCGGTGGCGGGCGGGCCGTCGAGGTGACCGCCCTGCACGGGGATGCCGCCGCCGTCGCGCTTGGTGAAGAACTCCACCACGCGTGCGGCGCCCAGCGCGACCGAGCTGAGTCGGACGAACTGCTCGCCGTCGGCGTATACCACGAGGCCGCCCTGCTGGAAGTTGCGCACGGTGTCGGTGCCGAGGTCGAGAACGAGGTCGGTCTCGATCACCCAGTCGCCCTCGGGTGCCTCGCGCAGCAGTGCTGGACCGCCGTCCCCTCCGGCGAGGTCGCCGGAGGTGAGCGGCCACTGGAGGGAACCGTTCTCGGCGGTCAGGCCGGGGTGCTCCTGCAGGATCGTCCAGCCGTTCGCGAGCACGTCGTCGAGGTCGCCGTCGAAGGACTCGGTCCAGGTGACGTCGCCGACGGTCGGGTCCGGCACGCGCTCCGGTGCGTGCGCCAACGGTGCGACCGAGAGGTTGTCGAGCTCGGCGACACCGCCGCGGGCGAGCAGCGACAGCAGACCCTGCGCGCCACCCGGAAGGTCGGCCTCGGTCACCGCGACCGGGTCGCCGAGGCGGGATTCCTGGAGCTCGGCACGAACGCCCTGGCTCGTGAGCGTCACCACGAGCGTGTGCCACTGGCTCAGGTCGAGCCGCTCGGGGAGGGCAGCGGACGTGGTGCTGGTCGTCCGGCGATGGGTGGTCCGCAGCGAGAGGGTGCGATCGTCCTCGTCCAGGCAGATCCGCGCCTGGTTGTGCAGACCGTCGACCCGCACGCACGCCTCCGCGCCTGCCTCGAGCCGGACGTCGGTCTCGAACCGGTTCTCGCCGCGTACGAGCTCGCGCGCAGTCGCGACTCCGGGCAGGAATCGGCTCGGCGCCAGCACCGCGACATCCCCCGCATCGGTGGTCGTGTCCGGCTGCGACGTGAACGATCCGGTCAACGGCAGGAAGGCACGGCCGGCAGCGGGGTCGTCGGTGACGATGCCCATCGCCGACCCGAGGGTGGGTCCGGGCACCGGGCTGTCGCTGGGGCCCGCGCCCGCGTTGACCACCGGCCAGCCATCGATCCAGTCGAGCCGGTCCACGAGCATCGGGCGTCGGTTGATGCCACCGGGCTCGTTCAGCCAGCCGTCGTCGCGATCGATGCCGTGGTAGACGATCCAGTCCTGCCCGGCGTTGTCGGTGAGCACCGCGTGGTGACCCACGCCCACCCACCGGTTCCCGTTCGAGGCGAGTACCTGGGTGCCGCCGGCCGCGGAGTCGAGGAGCGAGACGCCGTCGGCGTCCACGAACGGACCCATCGGGCTCTCCGAACGGCCCACGAACACGCTGTACCCACTGGCCACCGCCGAGCAGCAGCCCGCAGCCGACAGCATCAGGTAGTAGTAGTCGCCGTGCCGCAGCACGTAGGAGCCCTCATATCGGTCGCTCACCGCCACCTGGGTGAGCTCGCCGACGGCGGAGCGCCCGGTCTCGTCCAGCCGCGTCACGTGCGGACCACCCGCGAAGCCACCAACATAGAGATAGATCGCGCCGTCGTCGTCCACGAAGACCGACGGGTCGATCAAGCCCTGGTAGGACGGCGGGTCTCCCGAGTCGGGAATGGCTACCGACTCCAGCACCGGGTGGCCGATATCGGTCCACGGCCCGGCCGGTGTCGGGGCGGTCGCCAGCCCGATGCCGGGGTCGTTGCCCGGCTTCGCAGCCGAGTCGGTGACGGTGTAGTAGAGGCGGTACTCGCCGTCGACGTAGCGCACGTCCGGTGCCCAGAAGAACGAGCCCTCCGCGGCCCACTCGGGGCGGGTGTCCTGGTCGAACACCGTGCCGAGGTACTCCCACTCGGCGAAGTCCTGCGTGCGCGCCATGTGCATCAGCCCGAACTCGCCGCCGCTGACCAGCGGGTCGCTGGTGGCGTACGCATACCACCAGCCGTCCATGCCTCGCAGTACCGCGGGGTCGGCGTAGCTGTCGGCGAACGGCGACGACACCGGGTTGGTGATCGTGGCTGGCTCGGGGACCGGGGTCGGGGTGACCGACGACGCCGTCACGGCGCGGTCGTCCTGCGGGTCCACTGCGGGATCGGAGCTGTCGTCGGCGTCATCGGCTGTCGCCGGAGCGGCAAGGCCTCCGAGGGCCAGGGCCACTGCCACAGCGGCCAGCGCCACGCGCATCCGGGGTGATCGTGGGGAGTTCGACATCGGTGTCCTTTGTCTGCTCGACCCGCACCGTCACGGGCTCACGTCCGATCGAACATACCGATACAGCGCTGTAAATCTCAACCCCTTGGGCATGGACGGATCGATCCCGACGTGGGGTGGCTGGGGAGCGGGCGCGCAGCTCCAGAGGCCAGGGGTCTCACGTGCCCTTCGGGTGCCAGACTGTCTTGGTCTCGGTGAAGGCGAGGATCTGCCCGATCGACTGGTCGGTGCGCCATGTCGGCTCGGAGTC
>NZ_JBMDXJ010000271.1:0-1681 GCF_048594945.1 Pseudactinotalea sp.
GATGAGCAGACCGACCCAGGGGTGGTCCTCGATCATCGCGTCACCGTAGTGTGTCCTAGACCGCTGTGGCCGGAGGTGCGAGCCGGGCCTGATTGCGGGTATGATCGTCCGGTTGCAGCCGCAGGGCTGCACCTGGCGCGCCCTCGAACCCGAGGTGAATGCGCTGCCTCGGGAATCACGGCGTCGACGTGTGCCGTCCCGTCACGAACAAGGAAGCGACAGTCATGAAGAAGGACATCCACCCGGAGTACGCGCCGGTCGTGTTCCGCGACATCTCCGCGGACTTCTCGATCCTGACGCGGTCCACGCTGACCTCCACGCAGACGGTCGAGTGGGAGGACGGCAACACCTACCCGGTGGTCGACGTCGACATCTCCTCGGCCTCGCACCCGTTCTACACGGGCAAGCAGAAGATCCTCGACACCGCCGGTCGTGTGGAGAAGTTCCGCCGCCGCTACGCCACCAAGGATGACGCGAAGGCCTGACGGCCTGCCGCGCATCAGAACCAGACCTAGGAGACCGAGATGGCTGTCCCCAAGCGCAAGCTCTCGCGCAGCAACACCCGCCACCGCCGTTCGCAGTGGAAGGCGCAGGTGACCGAGCTCGTTCCCGTCCGCGTGGGCGGTCGTGAGGTTCGCGTTCCCCGCCGCCTCGCCAAGGCCGTCGAGCGCGGGCTCGTCGTCCCCGAGGACTGAGCCTCTCCGCAGGATCGACAGGCCGCTCCGGTTCGCCGGAGCGGCCTTCGTCATGCCCGCTGCCGTCCGCATCGTGACGGCCGGGAGGGGTCGGAGTTGGTGTCGCGGGGGACGCGCATCGACCGGTTCCACGCGGCCACGACTTCGGAGGCGTCAGCACGTACTTCGCAGCCGCTGTCCTGCGGTCATGCGGCCTTCCTGACCGGTCCGTGGGTCGAAGGCAGCGGCTGTTGGCGTCGCCACGCGCCTGCCGGGGCTGACGTGCCGTGATGTCAGTTTCTCAACGCCAACCGCCCACAGACCGGGAGCCACGTGCCGTCGGTGTCACTTCCGCAACGCTCGGCCTCGCCCACAGCCCGGCTGAGGCTCGCGTCGACGTGACTCAGCTGCCACATCGGCACGGCAGTCACGCCACGGTGGCCGTCGGCGTGACAGAGATGCCGAAACGGCACGCCAGTCACGCGTGTCGTGGGAAGCCAGCGCATGAGTCGGCCCGAGGTCACGTAAGGTCACGCGGCCGGTGTGTGCGGGTCGTCGGCAGGGGTGCTGCGGAGTGCGGATTGTGCCTCTGACCTGCGATAACGCTGGGAAGCGGGCGAGGGGAGCCGTCGTCGCGACCGGCTCGTTCGTCGCCGCGCGCTCCTCCGCCCGATACTCGGCACCCGAACACGCCGAAGGGCCGCTCGGACAAGTCCGGCGGCCCTTTCGTCGGAGCGGGTGACGAGAATCGAACTCGCACCATCTGCTTGGAAGGCAGAGGCTCTACCATTGAGCTACACCCGCGGGTTTGTGCCTCTGAAGGGTACAGGTTCCGGCGGGTGGTTCTGTGCGGCCTAGAGTGGTCGCGCGACAACGGGATGTGGCGCAGGTTGGTAGCGCGTCCGCTTTGGGAGCGGAAGGTCGCAGGTTCAAATCCTGTCATCCCGACGCTGTCCGACCGCGCGGCGAAGCCGTGCGGATCGGACGCCGTCGGATGACGGATGCCG
>NZ_JBMDXJ010000272.1:0-12189 GCF_048594945.1 Pseudactinotalea sp.
GTGGTCATCGACGAGTTCGGTGAGCTGCTCACCGCCGAGCCCGACTTCATCGACCTGTTCCTGCAGATCGGGCGCATCGGGCGTTCGATCGGGGTGCACCTGCTGCTGTCCAGCCAGCGCATCGAGGGCGGCAAGCTCCGCGGTCTCGACACCTACCTGTCCTACCGGCTGGGGCTGCGCACGTTCTCGGAGTCGGAGTCGCAGGTGGTGCTGGACACGCCCGACGCGTTCCACCTGCCTGCGCTGCCTGGATACGGCTACCTCAAGGTCGACACGAGCGTGTACACACGGTTCCGCGCCGGCTATGTGTCGGGACCGGTGGTGCGCAACCGGACCGTGCGGGACGACGAGGACATCGCCCCGCAGCCGATGCTGCTGCCGCTGTACAACGGCATCAAGCGTGACCGGGACGACCAGGGCCCCGCCCTGTCACCCTTGACCAAGCCCGACACCTCGCTGACGGTGGTGGAGGCGGCGGTGGAGCGGACCCGCGACGATGACCGCGCCGTGCGGCCCGTGTGGCTGCCGCCGCTGCCGGAGCGGCTGGCACTCGGTGCGGTGATCGACCGTGCCACCGCGCGTGACACACCGCTGACGTTCGCGATGGGGCTGGTCGACGACCCCGAGCACCAGGCGCAGGACCCGTGGCTGCTCGACCTCACCCGCGCCGGTGGGCACGCAGCGATCATCGGCGCGCCGCAGACCGGCCGCTCGACCCTGCTGCGCACCGTGGCCGCATCGCTGGCTCTCAGCTACACCCCGCGTGAGGTGGCCATCTACGGCATGGACCTCTCGACCGGTGGCCTGCAGCGCATCGAGGGGTTCCCCCACGTGGGCGGCGTGGCCACCCGGTCCAACCCGGACCGGCTGCGGCGGCTGCTCGAGGAGCTCTCCGGGATGATGGCGATGCGAGAGGCGGTGTTCCGCGACCGGGGCATCGACTCCACGGCGCAGCTGCGGTCCATGCACGCAGCAGGGCGTGTGCCCGAGCTGCCGGCTGCCGACCTGGTGGTGCTGGTCGACGGCTTCGGCGCGCTGCGACAGGATTTCGAAGACCTCGAGCAGCACTTCATCGACATCATGCTGCGGGCATCCAGCTTCGGGATCCACCTGGTGCTCGGGATGACGCGGTGGAGCGAGCTGCGGATGGCGCACCAGGCGCTGTTCGGCACACGCATCGAGCTGCGGCTGAACGAACCGAGCGAGTCCAACATCGACCGCAAGCTGGCGGCGCTGCTGAGCGCCGACCGCCCCGGGCGTGTGCTGCTGGATGACAAGAAGATCGCCCAGGTCGCGCTGCCGGTGCTCGATGTGGTCTCCGACGACGAGGTGAGCGAGGAGCTCGAGGAGCTCGCCAAGCGCACCGCGGAGTCCTGGAGCGGGCCGGCTGCGGCACCGATCCGGCTGCTCCCGCACTCGCTGTCGCCCGACGACCTGCCGTCCGCGTTCGAGGAGCCCGACGTGGTTCCGATCGGGCTGCGCCAGGACAGCATGGAGACGGCGGTGTGGGACTTCGCCGGCGAGGACCAGCACCTGTTGGTGTTCGGAGACGCCAAGTGCGGCAAGTCCACGCTGCTCCGCACGATCGCCAACGGGCTCATGGATCGCTTCACCCACGAGGAGCTGGCGATCGCGGTCATCGACCCGCGCGGCCGTGTACCCGACGTCATCAGCGACGACTACCTGGCCGCGCACGCCCGGAACGCCTCGCAGGCGCGCGGACTCTGCACCACGATCGCGAGCGAGCTCGAGAAGCGCCCCTCGCTCGACCCGGAGACACGGGCACGGTCGCCGCGGATCGTGCTGCTGATCGACGACTACGACATCGTGGGCGCCGGTGGCACCGACCCGCTCGGCCCACTGCTGCCACACCTGCCCAACGCGCGCGACCTCGACCTGCATCTGGTGCTCACGCGCCCGGTCGCCGGCTCGGGACGTGCGATGTACGAGATGTTCCTCCAGGTGCTGCGCGATACCGGCGGATCGCTGCTGGTGATGTCCGGTGAGCGCAGCGAGGGCCAGGTGGCGCCCCGGGTCTACCCGGAGCGGTTCCCGCCCGGACGCGGCCGGTTCCTGCGCCGTGGCGAGCGGCCACACATCATCCAGGTCGCCAACACCGAGCCGGTGTCGGCGCCTGCCGCGATGGCGGGGGCAAAGGCGTGAAGACCCTGGCAGTGGTCGGGACGGCCGGCGGCGTGGGGGGCACCACGGTCGCCGCGCTCGCGTTCACGGGCATGCGGCAGCATCCGCTCGGGGGTCCGATGCTCTACGCCCGCCCGAGCGCTCGCCTGATCGATCGCGTGGGCTCCGACGAGGTCCCTGCCCTCAACGGCGACCTCGCCATCTGGGACGCCGGCCAGCACAGTCCGGAGAGCGCTGCAGCACTGCTCGAGGCGGGCGGCTGCGCGCTGGCCGTGGCAGCTCCGGCCACCCCACTCGGTGTGGCCGATGCTGCGCGCGTGCTCAGTACGGTCGCCGAGCTGGGTGAAGACGCATTGGGCTCGGTCGCGGTCGTGCTCAGCCAGGTCAACGGGCGCGCCCGCGCCGTGCCTGCGACATCGATCCCGTCGCCGTTACTGGTGCGGATCCCCCACGACCGGGGCCTCGCCTCCCCTGGCCCGATCCCGCCGGTCGGCCAGCTCGGCTCCCGCGCCCGCGCCGGCGCGGTGGCATGGCAACGCCGCGCCACCGCCCTCCTCTCCCCCTGATTTCAACGCTCTTCCGGCACAGCGACACTTTCAACGCTCTTTCGGCACAGGGACGGTTTGACTGCTGTTTCGGCAGTTATCCACAGCTGCTGGCTGATGCACCGGTATCCACAGCAGGGGTCGGCGGCGCGAGCGGGCAGCCACACGGACCTGGTGCGGTACCGCACATGGACACCTTGATACTGAATCGCACGTTCGCCGACACCTGCGGCGTATTCACACCGGCCATGGCCTCACAACTCAATCTGTCACGACGTGACGTGGCACGACTGCGAGCCAACGAGGAGGTCGTCCGGGTCTGCGGTATGGGCATGACCGCCGCTGGCAACGAGATCACACCGGCACGGCGCGCGATGGCCGCACGGCTGACGTGGCCGGAAGGGATCATCTGCTTCCGATCTGCTGGGGAGTTCCATGGGTTCAAGCTCGACGACGACGGGCTGACCCACATGCTCATGCCCAACGGACGGCGACCGAACCGGGGGTTGGTTCCGCACAGCTGGAGCGTCCGCCCGACCGAGGTTGAGCGGCGTGGCCCGCTGCTGCTGACTGATCGGCGCACCACGTTTGCTGACTGCCTCGGCCGGCTTCCCGAACCCGAGGCGTGGGGCCTCCTGGCCTGGCATTGGACCAGAGACGAACTGACCGAAGAAGACATCGCCGCCCAACTTGACGAACGCAACTACCTGCACGGAGTGGTGCGGCTGCGCGCGATGCTCGACGCCGTTCGAGACGGCGCGCTGAGTATGGGCGAGGTCAAGTTCCATGGATTCCTCCGCGACGACAACATCACCGGGTGGGAAGCCGATCAGAAGATCTGGTGCCGAGGCCGCATCGTTGCCCGTGTCGATGTGTTGTTCAGGAGCCTGCGGCTGATCCTGGAGTTCGACGGCGCGATCGCTCACAACGAGTCCACAGCAGTGGCCGATGCCGCCCGAGACGAGTTGCTCACGAGCCTGGGTTACCGTGTCGAGCACGTGACCTGGGCGCAGATGTACGAGCGTCCGGGCGAACTCCGGCGCAGGATCCGCACCGCGATCCAGGAGGCCGCGGCTCGTATCGCTGCGTGACGCCGAAACAGCGTTGAAAGCCTCCCGGTGCCGAAACAGCGTTGAAAGCCTCCCGGTGCCGGAAGAGCGTTGAAAGCTAGAGGCCCTGGGCGAGGCGGTGGTAGGCGGCGTTCCAGCGGAGCTGCTGCGCGAAACCGCGCACCGTGGTCTGCTCGTCGATGACGGCAAGCTCCACCTCGGCGATGTCGGCGAAGTCCTCCCAGACCTCGCGGCCGATCGCGGTGGAAAGGACCGTGTGGTGAGCGCCGCCGGCGGTGAGCCAGGCCGTTGCCGAGGTGGTGAAGTCAGGCCGCGGCTCCCACACGGCGCGGGCGACCGGGAGGTTCGGCAGCTCGGCGTCGGGCGGCACGATGTCCACGAGGTTGGCGGTGAGCCGGAATCGCTCACGCAGGTCGGACATCGCGACGACGATGCCCTCGCCAGGGTCGGTGTCGAAGACGAGCCGGACTGGGTCCTCGCGGTCACCGATGCCGAGCGGGTGGATCTCCACGCGCGGCGTGCCGGTGGTCTGGGTGGGGCAGATCTCGAGCATGTGCGCGCCGAGGATCTTCTCCTTGCCGGGCGTCATCTCGTAGGTGTAGTCCTCCATCAGCGAGGCGCCGCCGGGTAGCCCGTGGCCCATCACCTTGGCCGCGCGAACGAGCACGGCGGTCTTCCAGTCGCCCTCGGCGCCGAAGCCGTAACCATCGGCCATCAGCCGCTGCACGGCCAGTCCAGGAAGCTGGCGCAGCCCGCCCAGATCCTCGAAGGTCGTGGTGAAGGCCGTGGCTCCGACCTCCTCGAGGAACGAGCGCATCCCGAGCTCCTGAGCAGCGGCGTACCGCAGCGACTCATGCCGTTCACCGCCCGCCTTCAGCTCAGGCACCACGTCGTAGAGCTGCTCGTACTCGGCGACCAGCGCGTCGATCTGCTCGGCCGGCGCGGCGTCCACGCGCTCCACCAGCTCGTTGACACCCCACGTGTTGACGGCGATGCCGAAGCGGACCTCCGCCTCGGTCTTGTCACCTTCGGTGACCGCCACGTAGCGCATGTTGTCACCGAATCGCGCCAGCGTGGCACCGCGTAGCGCGGCCCAACCGGCTGCGGCCCGTGCCCAGCGGCCGACCTGCTGCTGCACGCCTGTGTGGCTCGCGTGCCCCACCACGATCTTGCGCGGCACCGACATCCGCGCGGCGATGTAGCCGAACTCGCGGTCGCCGTGCGCGGCCTGGTTGAGGTTCATGAAGTCCATGTCGATGTCCGCCCACGGCAGCTCGACGTTCGCCTGCGTGTGCAGGTGCAGCAGCGGTGTGGCCAGCGCGTCCAGTCCGGTGATCCACATCTTCGCCGGGCTGAAGGTGTGCATCCAGGTGATGACACCGATGCAGGAGTCGTCCGCGTTGGCCTCGAGGGCCAGCCGCCGGATCGACGCCGCATCCTTCAGGACCGGCTTCCACACGATCTCGACCGGGATGTCATCACTCGCCTGCAGGTGGGCCGCCACGTGCTGCGACTGCTCGGCCACCTGCGCGAGCGTCTCCTCGCCGTAGAGGTCCTGGCTGCCGGTGAGGAACCAGATCTGGCGGGTCTCAAAGGGGTTGTTCACTGCGCGGTCTCCTGCTTGTTCTCGACGGCGGAGCCGCCTTGTCCATAGACGTTCTGATAGCGGTCGAAGAGTGAGTCGATGTGATGCTGGGCGATCGGCACCGGGTCGCCGAGCTGCCGGGCGATGTGCACGGTGCGGGCGACCTCCTCGCACATGACGGCGGCCTTCACGGCATCCTTCGCGTCCTTGCCGATCGTGAAGGGTCCGTGGTTGGCCATGAGCACGGCGCGGCTGCGGGAATCCTTCAACGTCTCCACGATGCCGCGGCCGATCGAGTCGTCCCCGATGACTGCGAACGGCCCGACGGGGATCTCGCCGCCGTACTCGTCGGCCATCATCGTCAGCACGCACGGGATCGGCTCGTGCCGGGCCGCCCATGCCGTGGCGTAGGTCGAGTGGGTGTGCACCACGCCGCCGACCTCCGGCATGTGCGCGTACACGTAGGCGTGCGCGGCGGTGTCGGAGCTGGGCTTCAGCTCGTCGGGTGTGCCGTCGTCGATCTTGTTGCCGTCGAGCGTGCAGACCACCATCGACTCGGGCGTGAGGTCGTCATAGGAGACGCCGGAAGGCTTGATGACGAACAGCTCGGGCAGCCCGCCACCCGCGCCCGGCACCCGCTCGCTGACGTTACCGGCGGTCCACACCACAAGCTCGTACCGCGGCAGCTCCGCGTGCAGCGCCGCGACCCGCTCCCGGGTCGCCTGCACCGAAGCCTGTAGCTCGGCGGGCAGGTCGGCAAGGACGATGGTGGACATCAGGCGATCTCCTCGGTGGGCTCGAGCAAGGGGGCGACGGCGGTGCTCGCCGTCGCTCCCGCGTGCACCTCGCGGCGGATCGCCTTGAGGCGGTGCATGACGTCGTTGCCGCCCCGGCCGAAGTAGTCGTACAGCTGGGTGTACTCGGCGAAGAGTCTGTCGTAGGCGTCGGCGGCCTCGGGGTTCGGTGTGTAGGCGGCCTCCACCTTGCCGCCCATCGCGCCGGCGCCCGCGCGGACGTCGTCGTAGTACCCGGCGGCCACGGCGGCGTGGATCGCGGAGCCCAGGGCCGGGCCCTGCTCGGAGACGATCGTCGAGAGCGGCAGCCGCGTCACGTCGGAGTACATCTGCATGAGGAACCGGTTCTTGAGCAGCCCGCCGGCCACCACCAGCTCTGTCACCGGCACCCCGGAGTCGACGAACGCCTCGACGATCACCCGGGTACCGAAGGCGGTGGACTCCAGCAGCGCCCGGTAGATGTCCTCGGGTCGGGTGGCCAGGGTCTGGCCGAGGATCAGGCCGGACAGCTCGTGGTCCACGAGGACCGAGCGGTTGCCGGACTCCCAGTCGAGCGCAATCAGCCCGTGCGCCCCCACCTGCTGTGCGGCGGCCAGCTCGGTGAGGTATTCGTGCAGGCTCTGACCGGCGGCGGCTGCGGCCTCGCTGTAAGCACCGGGCACGCCGGTCGAGACGAACCACGCGAAGATGTCACCCACGCCGGACTGGCCCGCCTCGTAGCCGAAGCTGCCGGCCACGATGCCGCCATCGACCACACCGCACATACCGGGCACCTCGGCAAGGGTGTCGCTGCTGATGACGTGGCACGTGGAGGTGCCCATGATCAGCGTCATCTGCCCGTTCTCGGCCGCGTTGGCCGCGGGTGCGGTGACGTGCGCGTCCACGTTCCCGACCGCCACCGCGATGCCCTCGGGCAGTCCCGTCCACGCGGCGGCCTGAGCCGTGAGCCGCCCGGCCGCAGATCCGAGATCGCCGATCGGTGCGCCGTCGAGCTTGTCCTTCACGAACCCCGCGAAGTCGGGGTTCAGCGCGCTCAGGAAGTCAGGGCTCGGATAGGAGCCGTCCTGATAGATGCCCTTGTAGCCGAGCGTGCAGGCGTTGCGGACGTAGCTGCCGCTCAGCTGCCAGACGATCCAGTCTGCGGCCTCGACCCATTGTGCGGTGGCGTCGTAGACCTCGCGGTCCTCCTCGAGCAGCTGCAGGCCCTTGGCGAACTGCCACTCGCTCGAGATCAGGCCGCCGTAACGGGGCAGCCACGACTCCCCTCGCGAGCGCGCGAGCTCGTTGATGCGATCGGCCTGCCCCTGCGCGGCATGGTGCTTCCACAGCTTCACGTACGCATGTGGCCGGTCGGCGAACTCCGGCAGCTCGCACAGCGGCGTGCCATCCGCGGTGGTCGGGACCATCGTGCAGGCGGTGAAGTCCGTGCCGATGCCCACCACGTCAGCCGGGTCCACGCCGGCGGCCTCGAGCGCGGCCGGCACAGCGGTCGTGAGCACCTCCACGTAGTCGGCGGGCACCTGCAGTGCCCACTCGGGTGGCAGCGGCTCGTCCGCGTGCGCCGTCAGGGTGCGATCCATCACGGCGTGGCGGTACTCGTGCACCGCACTGCCCAGCTCGGCTCCATCGGCGACGCGCACCACGACAGCCCTGCCCGAGAGGGTGCCGTAGTCCACGCCGACAACGAGCGCTCGGTCGGCGTTGACAGTCATGAGTGCGATGTTAGCGTTCACATGTCCGATATGCACGCACATCCGGCCCATGGACGTACCGATAGCATCGACTTTCCTGACAGATGCGGAGCTGCCCATGTCCTTCCAGGCCTACCTCGACGCCGTCGAGACGAAGACCGGCCTCACCCCGCGTGAGCTGCTCACGGCCGCCCGCGAGCGCGGGTTCGACGAGAGCACCAAGGCCGGCCCGATCCTGGCGTGGCTCAAGGAGGACTACGACCTCGGGCGCGGGCACGGCATGGCGATGGTCCACGTCATCACCAAGGGCGACGTCATCTCGGACAAGCACGTCGGCTCCGGCGGCACGCCCGCCGACGCCTCGAATCGACTCTGGTTGGACGGCAAGGCGACCAACCCGAGCACCTAGCCCCAGCCCCCTCGCGGAGCAGGGAGTTCTGGTCGGTATCAGAGCGCATACCGAACAGAACCCCCTGCTCGAGCGGTGTGTCACCGCTCATGCTCGTCAGCGTGGCGCCGCGGTGCTCGAACGCTCCACCAGGGCCGGCGGGAGCCGCCTCGGTAGCGCGGTGCCGCCGGCGATCACCTCCACGAGCGCGCCCAGCGCGGCAGCACCGAGTGCCCGGAGGTCCTGCTTGATCGTGGTCAGCGGCGGGTAGAAGTTGGCCGACCCTTCGAGGTCGTCGAACCCGATCACGGAGACGTCCTCCGGCACCCGGACCCCGGCCTCGGCGAACGCCCGCAGCACGCCGAGAGCGGTGAGGTCGTTGGCGGCGAACACGGCGGTGGGCAGGTTGTCGAGCAGCGAGCGCCCCAGCGCGTACCCGCGCTCGGAGCTCCAGTCCCCCACGAGATCCTCCCGCGGGGCCAC
This sequence comes from Pseudactinotalea sp., assembly GCF_048594945.1. Lineage (NCBI taxonomy): Bacteria > Bacillati > Actinomycetota > Actinomycetes > Micrococcales > Cellulomonadaceae > Pseudactinotalea > Pseudactinotalea sp. The sequence goes on from NZ_JBMDXJ010000272.1 coordinate 8,699, forward strand.
GCCGGCATCCGCGAGCGCGGTGTGCCACCCGTCGACGCGGGCCGCCGCGTCGAACCAGTCGGTGGGCCCAGAGACCTGCACGAGATCGGTGTGCCCGAGCGCCAGCAGGTGTTCGGCAGCCAGCCGTGCACCCGCCCGCTGATCCACGGAGATGGTGGGGACGCCGTCGGGCGGATCCCAGGCCGACACCACGAGAACCGGCACCTGCGCGCTGAGCGCATGCGCGACCTCGGCGACCCCGGGGGTCGGTGCGATCACCACCACACCCTCGACGCCCTGCTCCACGAACGCATCAGCGATCTCGCCGTGCAGATCGGGCTCCGGCTCGGGCGCGATGGCGACCGTCACGAAGTAGCCCGCCGCGCGAGCCGCCTGCTCGAGCGCGCCGAGCGTCCCTGCCGGACCGGACCGTGAGGACCCGCTCGCCACGATCCCGAGCATGCCGGAGCGCCGCGTCACCAGCGCCCGCGCAGACATGTTGCGCCGGTACCCCAGTTCCTCGATCGCCGCCAGCACCCGTTCACGGGTGGCCGGGCGCACCGAGGCGTGGTCGTTGAGCACCCGCGAGACCGTCTGGTGGGACACACCGGCGAGCCGGGCCACGTCGGTCATGCCGGGGCGGCGGCCGTTGCCGTTCGGTTCACTGCTCATCGAGACGAACACTAGCGACGCCGGTCTCCCCGACTACCGTGTTCCCCCACTGGTGGGCGGCAATTGCTGCGCGTTCGGCGTCAGCGTCACCGTGTCGCCGGTCCAGTGCTCGCGCAGCCACCGGTCGTGCGAGGCCACGACGACGGCGCCCGGCCAGTCCTGCAGGCCCGCCATCAGCTCGTCGGCGAGGGTGAGCGAGATGTGGTTGGTGGGCTCGTCGAGCAGCAGCACGTCGGGACGTTGGGTCACCAGCATCGCGAGCACCACTCGTCGTCGGGTGCCGACCGAGAGCTCCGTGACCGGCCGGTCCAGGTCGCGAGGGGCAAGGAGCCCGTGGCTCTCGACGGCGGATCGGTCACCCGGGTGGATCTCCCGCCCTTCGGCCGCGGCGAGGAGGGCGCGTGGGGTGCGGTCCTCGTCGGCGAGGTCGAGGTCCTGCTCCAGGAGCCCGATCCGCACGCTGCGGGCGGCGCTGACGGTGCCGGAGTCGGTCTGCAGGTCCCCGGCAAGCAGGTGCAGCAGCGTGGACTTGCCCGAGCCGTTGGGACCGGTGATCAGCAGCCGCGCGCCCGCGGCGATCTCCAGGCGTGGGACGCCACCGGCGTCCATGTCGAGGCGACCTCCTACGGTCGCGTGGTGCGCCCAGGCCAGCAGACCGCCGTCGGGCACTGATCCGGCGGGAGCCTCGAACCGCAGCGGCGGGCGCGGCTTGCGAACCTGCTCCCGTTCGAGCGTCTCCAGCCGCAGCATGGCGTTGCGGACGCGGCGCGAGACGCCCTGCTCCACGCGGCCGGCCTTGAAGTCGTAGAGGAACTTGTCGTTGTCACGTGGGCCCCGACCGGGCGCGACGTCCCGCGCGGTCACCGCGACGGCGTGGCGCAGCTCCTTGAGCTCGACCTGCTCGCGCTCGTAGCGCTGCTCCCAGCGGGTTCGGTCGACGCGGCGCTGCTCGAGGTAGTCCGAATAGCGGCCGCCGTAGACGGCCGGGGGCGGCTCGGGGCGCGCCCCCGGGTCGAGGTCGACGATCTCGGTCGCGACCTGCTCGAGGAACGTGCGGTCGTGGCTGGCGAGGAGCACGGCGCCGTCGAGGCCGGCGAGCTCCGTGGCGAGGAAGTCGGCGGCGTCATCGTCGAGGTGGTTGGTGGGCTCGTCCAGCAGCAGCGCGCGCGGCCGGCGCAGCAGCAGTGCGGCGAGCCCGAGGCGAGTGCGCTGCCCGCCCGACATCGCCCCCACGAGGCGAGCACCGCCGTCGAGCACGGCTTCGAGACCGAGCCCGGCGAGGGTGCGGGCGGCACGGACATCGGCATCCCAGACCTCGGCGTGCTGCGCGGCCGCGAGGGCGCGGTCGTAGGCGCGGGTGGCGCGGTCGCCGGGGTCGTCGGCGAGCGCTGCGGCTGCCTGCTCGAGGTCATGCTCGAGGCGTCGCAGATGTGCGAGCGCGTCCTCGATGACCGAGGCCGCGGGCGTCGAGTCCGGGTAGCCGAACTCCTGGTCGAGCACACCGAGGTCGGGCGGACGCTGCACGGTCCCGGCATCCGGGGTGAGGGTGCCTGCGAGCACGCGCAGCAGCGTGGACTTGCCCACGCCGTTCTCGCCCACGAGCCCGGCCCGATGGCCAGGTGCGACGGCGAGCGAGATGTCGGTGAGTACTGCCCGGCCGCCGAAGGCGACGGAGACGGCATCGGCCGTGAGGACGGGCGAGAGGGTGGTGGACGGAGTAGACATGCGAGACCTGCCTGGGGTCGACGAACGAGGGTCGGGGCAGGTCAGATCCACATGGGCGCCACAATAGGTGGTCTCACCGCGCCGCTCAACGGTTTTCTCCGAGCACCGCCGCGGGCCCAGCCTCGAGACGCGAGACGCCCTGGAGATACCGGACTATGGATGACTTCCTCAGCGATCTGACGCGCGACCTGCCTGGCTGGCTCGGGATCGTGCTGGTGGTCGTCGTGGTCGGCGGCGGCTGGTTCGGAATCAGCCGCCTGGGTGCGTGGGCGGCTGCCTCGTCCGAGCGGCGCGCTGCCGTGGCGACGGCGCGGGCGACCGCGCGGAGCCTGCGCCCGCGGTACGCGCGCTCGTCTGCGGCGCTGGTCGCGGAGCCCGACGCGTTCGCGCTCGCCGCCTCGGCCTGGTTGGCGCACGCGAGCGGTCAGCCGTTGGATCGGTTCGCGTACGCGCACCCGCAGGCCCTGGAACCGATGCTGGCGCGCTACTACGGCGTGCACGATCGCGACGACCTCGAGACCGAGCTGGTACGGCTGCTCGTCGAGGGGCACCGAGCGTGGCCGCACGGCGACGCCGAAGGGCCGATCGACTTCGCCGTGTGGGATCTGGTGCGGGTGGTCGAACTGTGCCGCGCCGGACTCGGGCTCGGCGTGCTGACCGAGGCCGACGCCCGTGACACCGCCCGTTTCGCGGCGGGCACGCTGCAGGCCAGGTACGGCGACTGGTCTTCGCTAGGCTCCCAGCTCGAGCGCGCCTTCCGCCACACCCACGACGAGGTGACCCGCCACGCCGCGCGCCTCGCGCAGATCGAGTGCGACGGCATCCGCACCATGCTGCAGAGCCCCGACGGCCCGTGGACAGTGGTGCCCTGGACCACCCCGGTGGCGGGAAGCGAGCTACGCATGCTGCCCGCCGACCCGGCCCGGGTTCGTCGCGCGGCCCTCACCGAGCCGTGGGAGGCACCGATCAGGGCCAAGCAGCTGGGAGGCTGAGCGGTGGACAGTGTGCACCGTGGCCCTGTCGTACGGTGACTCCGTGTCGGGGAGCACTCAGCAGCACGGGTCGCGACTGGTCCTGATGCGGCGCGGCGCCCCCGTGTCCTCGATGGTGGGGCT
>NZ_JBMDXJ010000273.1:0-5520 GCF_048594945.1 Pseudactinotalea sp.
CGTCCCGCGGCGGTAGCGGCGGCGGTGGGTGTGGTCCCATCCCGCCGCGGGGGCGGTGAGTGTGGTCCCATCCCGACTGTCCGGGTGGGACGCCAGTCACCGCTGCGCAGGGGTGATGGGACTCCAGTCACCGCTGCGCGGAGGGGAGGGACAAGAGCGGCACGGCCCGCTAGCCTCCCCGACGAGAACTCAGGCCGACGTCAGACCAGCCAGCACCGCGGCGAGGGAATCCTTCGCGTCGCCGAACAGCACCTGCGTCTTCTCCGAGAACAGCAACTCGTTCTCGATACCGGCGAACCCTGGGCGCATCGAGCGCTTGAGGAAGAACACCTGGCCGGCGGCATCGGCGTCGATGATCGGCATGCCGTAGATCGGGGCGGCGGGTTCGGTGCGGGCAGCGGGGTTGACCACGTCGTTGGCGCCGACCACGATCACGACGTCGGTGGCGGGCATCGTCGGGTTGACATCGCCCGCCTCGACCAACAGGTCGTAGTCCACGTTCGCCTCGGCGAGCAGCACGTTCATGTGACCGGGCATCCGGCCGGCGACCGGGTGGATGCCGTAGACCACGTCCACGCCGCGCTCCCGCAGCGCGTCGACCAGTTCGGCGATCGTGTGCTGCGCCTGCGCCACGGCGAGCCCGTACCCGGGCACCACCACGATCCGGCGGGCATACGCGAGGGTGACCGCGACGTCGTCGGCAGTCGCGGTGCGGACCGGGCGGTCGGAGGCCTCGGTGGACCCCGCCGTCGAGCCGCCGCGCAGCGCACCGAACAGGATCCCCGCCACGGAACGACCCATCCCGCGTGCCATCGCGAGTGTGAGGATCGTGCCGGCGGCACCGATGAGCGTGCCGGCGACCAGCAGCAGCACGTTGTCCACGGCCCACCCGGTCGCGATCACCGCGAGCCCGGTGGTGGCGTTGAGAAGTGAGATGACGATCGGCACGTCGGCGCCACCGACCGGGAGCACGAGCAGCACGCCGAACGCCCCGGCCGCCACCAGCGTCAGCACACCCCACCAGATGTTCTCGGTGACCGCCACAGCCACCGCCGCGGCCACGGTCACCAGCACCGACGCCCCGAACAGCACGGGCGCCCCCGGCAGCACGACCGGCCGCGAGGTCATCCATCCCTGCAGCTTGAGGAACGTGACGATCGACCCCACGAGCGTGAGCGACCCGATCCCGATCCCGGTCGCCATCGCCACCGGGGCCATGGCATCACCCTCGATCCCGAGCACCTCGTGCTGCGAGAGCTCCACGATGCCCACGAGTGCGGCGGCGCCACCACCGATCCCGTTGAACAGTGCCACCAGCTGCGGCATGTCGGTGATCGGGACCCGGCGTGCCACCGGCACCGCGAGCGCCGCACCGATCACGATCGTCACCAGCACGATCACGAGGTTGGTGGTGAGGAAGTCCGTGGACAGCAGCACCACAGCGACGGCGAGCGCCGCGCCGAGCGCACCGATCAGGTTGCCGCGCCGCGCGGTGCGAGGCGAGGCCAACCCCTTGATCGCCACGATGAAGCAGACCGCCGCCACGAGGTAGCCGAGCCCGGCGACCCATCCGGGGAGAAGGTTCATGAGCGGTCCGCCCGGCGACGGTCAGGGTCCCCGCGGAACATCTCCAGCATCCGGTCGGTGACCACGAACCCGCCGACGAGGTTGATCGTGGCGAACAGCACCGCGAGGCTGCCGATCACGATCAGCAGCGGCGAGGTGGTGCGCGCGATGCTGACGATCGCTCCGACGAGGATGATCCCGCTGATCGCATTGGTCCCCGACATCAGCGGCGTGTGCAGCCGCGACGTCACCTTCGAGACCACCTCGGCGCCCACGAACCCACCCAGCACGATCAGGGTCAGCGTGGTCAGCGTGTCCATCAGGGCGTGTCCTCCTCGGTGCGGACCAGCAGTCCGGCGAGTACGTCGTCGGCCGGGTCCACCTCGAGCGTCGGGTCCGCGCCCTCCGTGCCGGAGGTCGTGAGGAGCTCGATCACGTTGCTCACGTTCTTCGCATACAGCCGGGTCGCGTCGGCCGGCAGGTCGCCGGCCGCGTTGGCCAGGCCGACGACGACGACGTCCCCGACTCCCCTGCTCGAGGTCACCCTGGTCTCCTCGCCGGGTGTGGAGCCCTCGATGTTGCCGCCGCTGCTCGCGGCCAGGTCGACGGCGACCGACCCCGGCCGCATCGCGGCCACCATCGCGGCAGTCACGAGGCGCGGTGCGGTGCGCCCGGGGATCGCGGCCGTGGTGATGAGCACGTCGGCATCGGCGATGTGCGGGGCGATCGCCTGCTGCTGCGCCTCGGCGGCGGTGGATGCGAGCGACCGGGCGTACCCGCCTGCCGCCTGATCGGTCCCGACGCCCGCATCGATGAAGGTGGCTCCGACCGAGCGGACCTCCTCGGCGGAGGAGGGGCGGATGTCGTTGGCGGCCACGGTGGCGCCGAGTCGGCGAGCGGTCGCGATCGCCTGCAGCCCGGCCACGCCGACGCCGAGCACCACCACCTTCGCCGGCGGCACCGTACCGGCCGCGGTCATCGCGAGCGGGAAGAACCGCGGCAGCCGGATCGCCGCCTCCAGCACCGCCCGGTATCCGGCCGCGAGCGCCTGGCTGGAGAGCACGTCCATCGCCTGCGCGCGGGAGGTGCGTGGCAGCTGCTCGAAGGCGAGCGCCACCACACCGGCGGCCGCGAGCGCGGCCCGCCGGTCGCCGTCGAGCGGGCCGGCGAGTCCGAGCGTGAGGGCGCCGGAGCGGAGCACCGCGATCCGTTCCTCGGAGAGCGGGACCACGTGCACGAGGAGGTCGGCGGCGCGCACCGACTCGGCGAGCGGGGCGCCCTCCAGCACCTCGGCGCCGGCATCGGCGTACTCCCCGTCGTTGCGCGTGGCGTGCGTGCCGATCCCGGTCTGCACCACCACTCGGTGCCCGAGCCGCACGATCGCGCGAACAGCCTCGGGCGTCAGCGCGGCCCTCGTCTCCCCATCCGGCTCACGGAGGGCGACGACGATGCTCACCCTCTCAACCTATCCAGCCGCGGCCTGTCGCCGCTGGCGGTCAGCCCCAGGGATTGCCGCCCACTCGCACATCGGCGCCGGTCCGGGCGGACTCCCCGATCGCGAGCCCGATGGCGTGGTCCTGGCAGCCGTCGGCGAGCGGGTAGGGCGCGGGGCCCTCCTCGCGCGCCCAGCGCCCGGTGTCCTCGAGCAGGCTCGCGACGGCGATGTCATCCTCGGAGAGCCGGGTGCCCGCCCACGGGTTGCGGTAGACGACCTCGCCGTCGAACGTCGCGTTGACCACGTCGTTGCCCTCGAGGTTGAGGTCGATCCCGGTGCGGCGGTAGACAATCGACGACGAGACGGGACCCTCGGACGTGAGGCGAGTGACGGCGTCGTTCGCGATCTCTCCGTGCGACCCCCGCACCACGATGCGACGCGAGAGCAGCGGGTTCCACCACTGGTTGTCCACGAAGTCGTACAGACCGCTGCGGCCGTCGCCGAAGTCCAGCGTGGCGAGCGTGGTGCCGCGCGTGACCGGCTCCGGGTTCTCGACCCAGCCTCCGGGCGTGAGCGGGTCGACCAGCGGTGCCTCGAAGCGGCGGGCGTTCACGACCACCTCTCCGTGATCGGCACCGAGGAAGGCCCGCATCAGCGAGACCGCGTGGTAGAGGTGCGTCGAGGCGATCTGCACCTGCTGCGCGCTCCCGACCACACCGCGCCGCACCACCTCGAGCCGGGCCGCGTGCCCGGGCATCCGCGTGTACTGCTCGGCCACCTGCACCAGCCCGGACGCCCCGACGTGGTGCCACAGCGAGCGCAGCCCGTCCAGGTCCGGCGCCGGCGGCGTCTCGGCGAGTACCCGGGCCCCGGCGGCCACGAGCTCGCGCGTCACCTCCGGCATCGCCGCCCAGGTCACCGACGCGATCACGAACTCCGGCTGTAGCGCGAGGAGGTCATCGATCGTGGCGACGGTCGGCACGCCCCAGGTCGCGCCGATATTCTCCCGCGCCTCGGCCCGGCGTGCGAGCACGCCCACGCACGTCAGTCGCTCCGGCGCCGCGGCCGCGACCCGCAGGAAGAACTCCGAGCGCCACCCGCTCCCGATCACCGCGAACGTCACCGCATCGGTCATGCTGTGCTCTCCCTGATCACGAGTTGGAACCCTGCCTGGATCTCCTGCGGCTCGCCCCGCTCGCGCTGGGCTCGTTCGAGACTGTCGACGGCGGCTCTCGCGATCTCGTCGCGCGCCGAGGCGACCGTGGTGAGGGTGGGTGTGGAGACGCGGCCGTAGGGGATGTCGTCGAAGCCGACCACGGCGACATCGTCCGGCACCCGGATCCCGCGCGTGGTCAGCTCGCGGATCGCGCCGAGCGCCAGCCAGTCCGTGGCGCAGAAGAGCCCGTCGGGGGCCTCGCCGCCGTCGAGACCGTCGAGCAGCGCCGCCATCGCGGCAGCGCCCTGCTCACCAGTGTTCGCCGACACCCCACGCATCCACCCGGGTGAGGTGGCCAGACCGCGCGAGGCCACGCCGTCGAGGAATCCTTCACCCCGATCGTTCGGGGCGGCCTCGAGGGAGGCACCGATCATGCCGAGACGGGTGCGGCCCGTCTCGGCAAGATGCGCCACGGCGGCCTTGCTCGCGGCGTGGTTGTCGATGCCCACGTGATCGGCGACGCCCCGGTGCGGGCCTTCACCGATGAGCACCAGCGGCGTGCTGTCGGCGCGGTCGCGGATCTCCTCGGCGGTGACGTGCAGGGGGTCGAAGATGACGCCGTCGAGGCGCTGCGGGAACGCGCCCTCGAGGATGCGCCGCTCGGCGGCGGCCTCGCCGCGTGTCTGCACGATCAGCACGAACCAGCCGCGTGAGTCCGCGACGTCGAGCACGTGCATCGCGAGCGAGGCGAAGTACGGCATGTCGAGCTGCGGTACCACCAGCGCGATCGTGCCCGCCCTTCCCAGCGCGAGGTTTCGCGCGGACAGGTTGGGGTGGTAGCCGAGCTCGTCGATCGCCGCCTGCACCCGCGCACGCGTGGACTCGCGCACGTTGGAACGCTGGTGCATGACGTTCGTGACGGTCTTCAACGAGACGCCGGCCAGCTCCGCGACCTCACGAAGGGTGGCCCTCACCATGGGGGCGTCGCTGCGGTCGGCACAGCAGAACCGTACCGACAAGGGACTCCAGTCACGGGAACCTGACGTCCACCCCCACCCCCACCGCAGCGGCGGTGAGTGGGGTCCCACCCCACCGCCTCCGGGGAGTGGGACGCCAGTCACCGCTGCGCGGGGGTGGAGGCGTGCTCAGCCGAGGGCCGCCTGGGCCTCACCCATGAAGGTCGCCGCCGCCGCGGCCGGGTCGGCCTGCCCGAACGCGACCGACTCGTTCGCCCGGCCGAAGGCGCTCTGCATCTCGCCGTAGCCGACCGGCCACGCGGGCGGCGGCGGGCCGACCTGGTCGGTCAGCTCCTCCACGTACGCGATGGCGCGCCCGGCTGCGGACTCCGGGTCCGCACCGAGGG
>NZ_JBMDXJ010000274.1:0-2819 GCF_048594945.1 Pseudactinotalea sp.
GCTCGGTCACGCGACCTCCACGGCGGTGATGATGACGTCGGTCATGGGCCGGCCAGTAGTGCCGTCAGGACCGATCTCGTTGGGATCGACGCCCCCCGCGTCGACCTGTTGCAGAATCTCGAGGCCGCCGGTGATCTCACCGAAGACCGAATAGCCGCCCGCCGCATCCGAGGGCAGTGGGACATCGGCGTAGACGAGGAAGAACTGAGAACCCATGCTCTCGCCGTCGCCTCCCACGCGGGCCATCGCCACGGTACCGGCGGGGTACATGTCATCCTCGGGCGCGTTCTCGATCGGGCCCCAGGCGTAGCCGGGTCCGCCCTGACCGGTTGCGGTGGGATCGCCGCACTGCAGCAGCGCACCGGGCATGAGGCGGTGGCACGCGGTGCCGTCGTAGAAGCCGTTCTGCGCCAGGAACACGAAGTTCGCGACCGCCTGCGGTGCGTCAGCGCCGTGCAGCACCATCGTGATGTCACCCACGTTGGTCGTGATCGTCACATCCCAGTCCTGGTCGAGCGAGTCGCTCGCCGGAGGTGCGGCCTCGTACTGCTCAGGGTTCGTGGTCGGGAGCGGTTCACGCGCACCGGGCTCGGTGGCGCCGTCTGACGTCACGACGTCGGTCGGGGTCTCCACCGACTCCTGGCCGGCTCGGTTCGCGAAGAACAGACCGCCGACGAGGATGCCGAAACCGACCACGGTGAAGACGGCCACGAGCAGCCGTTCACGACGCAGGCGAGCCGACCTCGCGGCACGCTCAGCCTGCTTCTGATAGCGGCGTCGCGCATACTCGCGCTCACGCTTGCTCGCCACGTGACCTCCTCGCCCGCACCCGGTGGCGGGCGCTCCAGAGGGATCCGGCAGTCGCCGAAACCCGCCCACAGTCTAGGCAAGGCGTTCCCCTCGATCGCGGCTGGGACGTCGTCGAGAGGTCACGGTGTGGTCACAACCGTCTCACGGCCAAGTGTGTGGTGGCTGTGGGGCGGGTGGGTCGGCGCGGATGGAATGATGCACGACATGCCTCGAGTCGCACCTCTGTCCGGCTTTCCTGAATGGCTTCCCGCGGGCCGCGTGGTGGAGCAGCACGTGATCGATGTGATGACGTCCACGTTCGCGCTGTTCGGCTACGCGGGGATCGAGACGCGAGCGGTCGAGCCGGTCGAGTCGCTGCTCAGCAAGGGCGAGACGTCCAAGGAGATCTACCTGCTGCGGCGGCTGCAGGCTGAAGCCGCCGAGGCCGACGCCGGCGAGTCGCAGCTTGGCCTGCACTTCGACCTCACGGTGCCGTTCGCACGCTACGTCGCGGAGAATTCCGGGCGGCTGACGTTCCCATTCAAGCGCTTCCAGGTGCAGAAGGTGTGGCGTGGCGAGCGCCCGCAGGACGGGCGCTTCCGTGAGTTCGTCCAAGCCGACATCGACGTCGTCGCCCCTGATGAGCTGCCCGCGCACTTCGAGATCGAGGTCCCGGTCGTGATGGCCACGGCATTCGAGCGGCTGCGGGAGCTCGGCGTGCCGCAGGCGCGCGTCTCCGTCAACAACCGCCGCGTGTCGCAGGGCTTCTATGAGGGCCTCGGGATCGAGGACGTGGACGGCACGCTGCGCGTCATCGACAAGCTGGACAAGATCGGTGCCGGTGGCGTGCTCGCGGCGCTGCAGGCGGAGGTCGGTGCGTCGGAGGAGCAGGCCCGCGCATGTCTGGCACTGGCAGAGATCACCGCCACCGATGCCTCGGTGGCCGATCAGGTGCTGGCGCTCGGTGTGCGCACGCCGCTGCTGGAGCAGGGTCTGGACGAGCTCGTGGGCCTGGTTGAGGGTGCCGCGGCGCTGGTGCCGGGTGTGGTGGTCGCCGATCTGAAGATCGCCCGAGGTCTCGACTACTACACCGGGAGCGTCTACGAGACGACACTGCTCGGGCACGAGAACCTCGGCTCGATCTGCTCGGGCGGCCGCTACGACTCCCTCGTGGACGATGGAAGCACCACGTACCCGGGTGTCGGCATGTCGGTCGGGATCAGTCGCCTCGTGTCACGGTTGTTGCGCGACGAGCTCGTGCGCCCGACGCGCCCCGTGCCGACGGCGGTGCTCGTGGCGGTCGTCGACGAGGACACGCGCGACCGCAGCAACGCCATCGCGCGGCGACTCCGGGCCCGCGGCATCGCCACGGAGGTCGCCCCGGTCGCCGCGAAGTTCGGCAAGCAGATCCGTTACGCCGATCGTCGCGACATCCCGTTCGTGTGGTTCCCCGGGGCGGGCGCAGGCGATGACGGCGAGCCCGGCGACGGTGAGGTCAAGGACATCCGCAGCGGCGACCAGGTCGCCGCCGAAGCCGACACATGGCAGCCCCCGGCTGACGACTTGCGGCCCCGGGTGGTTCCCGCCGGAGAACCTCGGTAGGACGCTCGTCGCGCACGCCTCAGCGGGTGGTGAGGCGCAGACTGTGTGTGTCGGCGCTCGGTTGCTGAATGACGTCACGCTCGGGCGGGCGGAGACACCTCATCCGATGTTGAGGAGTCCGTAGGTGACGTCGTGCTCGTCTTGGGTGAGGGAGTCGGGGTCTTGCCATGGGTCCCAGGGTGGGGTCCAGGTTTCCTTGACCGTGGTGGGGACGTCGGAGCGAGACTGACGCGGGGTGTTCGGGGTCGCGTCCTGCCCTGCATGGCGGTGCTGCTCGCTCGCCCGTGCCTGGCTCGGTTGCAGTGTCTGTCCGGCCTCGGTGGCGTAGCGGGCGATGCCGTTGAGCGGGGTGGTGGTGCCGTTGGTGACGAGGAAGACCGCTCCGGCAGGTGAGGTCCATACCCACACTCCGATCACCGGGCACACGA
>NZ_JBMDXJ010000275.1:0-17816 GCF_048594945.1 Pseudactinotalea sp.
TGCGGGTAGACGACGGTCTCGCCGACTGTGAAGGTCATGAGTTTGGCACTCCCCTTTCCAACGGTTGAGTTTATCATGAACGAGGCCACCGACAGACCGGAGGCCGCTGCGTTTGTGCAGGTCACCGGCTCGCAGGTCGCCGTCGGTCACGGCCGAGCAACGCCCGCGCACAGCGCCGCTCGCGCGGCAGTAGGCTGCGGGGTGACAGGGCCCATGCTGGGTTTCAGTCACATTCACGAGCCGTTGAGGAGCGCACAGACATGGCAGGTCGGACCGGAGTCGGACACTCGCGGCGGCTGTCGCGCGCGCTCGCAGCCCTGGCGATCGGGGCCGCTGCCGCCGCAGGCGTCGGCGCCTGCTCGCCGATCACCACACAGCTCCAGTACGCCCCGAGCGATGGCAACCGCGTCGTGCTCGGCGACGAGCTCACGATCTCCAACTTGCTCGTGCTCACCACCGGCGAGGGTGAGCCGGCGCTCGTCGTCGGCGGAGTGACCAACCACTCGCCTGACGCAACCACCGTCTCGCTCACGTTCGGCGAGGCCGACACCGTGGACGTCCGCGTCGATGGCAACAGCACGGTGCTGCTCAACCCCGCGCACGACGACGGCGTGACCACCACGCTCGCGGCCAGCCCGGTGGCACCGGGTGCGAACCTCACGGTCACGGTCGCGACCGCCGCGTCCGGAACGACGTCGATCAACGTGACCGTGCTCGATGGGACACTCGCCCCCTACGACGAGTACCTGGAGTACCTCGCGGCCTGAGACGGCTCGGTGAGGGTCAGCCGACCAGCTTGTAGCCGAGGCCGCGCACGGTCACCAGCACGCGCGGGTCCGAGGGGTCGGGCTCGATCTTGCCGCGGATGCGCTTGACGTGGACGTCGAGCGTCTTGGTGTCGCCCACGTAGTTGCTGCCCCAGACACGGTCGATCAGCTGGCCACGCGTGAGCACCCGATCCGGGTTCCGTAGGAACATCTCCAGCAGCTCGAACTCGCGCAGCGGAAGGGCGACCTCCTCGCCGTCGACCGTGACCACATGGCGGTCGGTATCCATCCTGATCGACCCGGCAGCCAGCAGGCCGACGCCGTCATCGTCCCCCTCCTGGGTCGTGTCCGCACCCCGCCGGAGCACGGCGCGCACGCGCGCCAGCAGCTCACGGAAGGAGTAGGGCTTGGTGACGTAGTCGTCTGCGCCGAGCTCGAGGCCCACGACCTTGTCGATCTCGCCATCCTTCGCTGTGACCATGATGACCGGGACGTTGGAGCGCTGACGCAGCTCGCGGCAGACTTCCACCCCGGACATCCCGGGAAGCATCAGGTCGAGCAGCACCAGGTCCACCGCGTGCTCGTCGAAGGCCTCCAGGGCGGCCGGTCCGGTCGCCACGGCAACCACCTCGAAGCCCTCGCGGCTCAACTGAAACGTCAACGGGTCGCGGTAGGCGTCCTCGTCCTCGACCACCAGGATTGTCGTCATGCTTCTTTCCTCGTCGTGACAGGCGGTCGCGGGGCACTGGCGCCCTCGACCTCAGGGATACGGAGAGTGAAGGTCGACCCGCGTCCGGGGGCCGACCAGAGTCGGACGTCGCCGCCGTGCCGCGCGGCGACGTGCTTGACGATGCTGAGTCCGAGGCCGGTGCCTCCGGTCTCGCGCGAACGGGCCGGGTCCACCCGGTAGAAACGCTCGAAGACCCGTTCGGTCTCGCTCGCGGCGATCCCGATGCCCTGGTCGACCACGGCGATCTCGACGACGCCGTCGCGTGCGCGTATCCCGACGCGCACCGAAGAGCCGTCCGGCGAGTAGCGCAGTGCGTTGTCCAGGAGGTTGCGCAGCGCGGTCACCAGCAGCCCGTGGTCGCCGTAGACGCGCAGGCCGTCGTCGGATCCGACCACGATCGTCGAACCGTGAGATCCAGCCTGCACCTGCACCCGGTCAACGGCCTCGCCGACGACGTCGCCGACAGCGATCTCGACCAGTGCAGTCTCGGTGTCGGGCGCCTGCAGCCGGGACAGGTCGATGATGTCCGCCACCAGGAGCGAGAGCCGCGACGCCTCCTTGCGCATCTGCTGGCTGAAGCGCCGCACGGTGGCGGGATCGTCGGCGGCGTCGGCGATCGTCTCCGCCAGCAACGACAGCGCGCCCACCGGCGTCTTCAGCTCATGGGAGACGTTCGCCACGAAGTCGCGCCGCACCTCTTCGAGCCGCCGCGACGCCGTGGTGTCCTCGGCGAGCACGAGCACGCGTCCACCCGAGAGCGGCGCAGCGATCACGTCGAACACCAGTCGGTCCGAGGTGGTCAGCGCCGATCGGGAGATCGACACGGTCATGCGCTGGGCGGCACCGCCGGCGCGCACATCGGACACGAGACGCGAGACGTCGGCGGACGGGATCCGGCCGTTGCGCACCAAACCCTTCGCGTACGCATCGGCGCTGACACGCAGCACCTCCTCGTCCGGCCCCAGCAGCACCGATGTCGCAGTCAGTGCGGCGAGCACCTCGGCCACGTCGTCGTCGACCGGCGGCGGTGGCGTCGTGAGCGGCACGGTGCGTTGGCTTCGCTCGCTGTACAGGAATGCCCCCACGCCGGCAGCACCAACCCCGACGCCCAGCAGGGCGACCACGATGAGCAGCCAGTTTTCCTCCACGTCGCCACAGCGTAGGCGTCACGATGCCGTGCTCACGGCACCGATAGGCTCTATCTGCCGGGCACGGGGTCGTTGTTCATCTCTGCGGCACTGCCCGTTCACTCACCGGTGCCACCGTGTGGCGGCGGTGAGGATCACCGCGATCGCAGGTCCTCGACGTCAAGGAGCAGGCAGGGTGCGAGCAATCTTCGACCAGGAGCTGGGGCAGATCGGCGACGACCTGCTGCAGATGTCCAAGCACGTCGCCGACGCCATCAGCAACGCCTCGAAGGCGCTGATCACCGGCGACCTGGAGCTCGCGGAGCGGGTGATCGAGGCCGACGCCAAGGTGGATGAGCTGGAGCGTGCGCTCGACGAGCGATGCATCATGCTGCTGGCACGTCAGCAGCCTGTGGCGACCGACCTTCGCGTCATCGTCTCCTCGCTGCGCATGAGCAGCTCGATCGAGCGGATGGGTGACCTCGCGCGGCACATCGCCCAGGTCGTGCGGCTCCGGTATCCCGAGGCCACGCTTCCCGAGAGTGCCAAGCACGTCTTCAACGATCTCTCGGTGGCCGCCATCAAGGTCGCCAACGACATCGTCGAGCTGCTGTCGTCGCACGACCTCCAGCTGGCTTCGGCCGTGGAGCGCGACGACGACGTGCTCGACCAGCTGCACACCGAGACCTTCAAGATCACGCTCGCCGAGTCGTGGCAGGGCTCGACGGCGCAGACCGTCGACGTGACCCTGCTGGCACGGTTCTTCGAGCGCTTCGGCGACCACGCCGTCTCGGTGGCCCGCCGCATCACCTACCTGGTCACGGGCGACCTCGACGCAGGGAACGGCAACGCCGACGGCTGAGCCGACTGCGGCACGTCCCGGAGCCCCACCCATGTGACGAGCGCTACAGCAATATCTCGGATCTGAGATATACCATCGACGCTATGACGCTCACGCTCGATGACCCGACGTCCGGACTCGCACCGCTCACCGAGATCGGTGCCCTGATCCGATCCACCCGGCAGGCGAGGGGAATCACCCAGACCCAGCTCGCGGAGGAGCTCGGCACCAGCCAGAGCGCGATCGCCCGGATCGAGTCCGGCGGTCAGAACCTCTCCGTGGAGCTGCTGACGCGGATCAACGCAGCGCTGCACGCCGACCTGGTGACGATCGGGGCGAAGAGCCCGACCCACCTGCGGGTGACCGGCGGCCAACCGCTCTCCGGGAGCATCGCCGTCAACTCCTCCAAGAACGGCGCCGTGGTCCTGCTATGCGCCGCTCTTCTCAACCGTGGCCGCACGGTGCTGAAGAACGTCGCGCGCATGGTCGAGGTCGAGCGGATCGTGGCCGTGCTCGCCTCGATCGGCGTACAAGCGACGTGGTCGAGCAACGGCCGCGACCTCGAGCTGATCACCCCGGAGGAGCTCGACCTGGAGTCGATCGACGTCGACACCGCCACCCGCACGCGCAGCATCATCATGTTCCTCGGGCCGCTGCTCGGGCGCCTCGACGTCTTCGAGATCCCCTACGCCGGCGGCTGCGACCTCGGCACCCGGACCGTGGAGCCGCACATGATCGCGCTGCGGCACTTCGGGCTCGACGTGCTGGCCACGCAGGGCGCCTACCGCGCCACGGTGACCCGCGATCGCGACGGCGATCTCACCGTGGTCCTGACCGAGCGCGGCGACACGGTGACCGAGAACGCGATCATGGCAGCGGCACGGCACCCGGGCGTGACCACGCTCCGCAACGCCTCCCCGAACTACATGGTGCAGGAGCTCTGCTACTACCTCGAGCTGCTCGGTGTGCAGATCGAGGGCATCGGCACGACGACGCTCCGGATCCACGGCGTGACCCAGATCGACGCCGACGTCACCTACACCCTCGCCGAGGACCCGGTCGAGGCGATGAGCCTGCTCACCGCCGGGATCGTCACCGGTTCCGAGATCGCGGTGACGCGCGTGCCGATCGAGTTCATGGAGATCGAGATTGCCACGCTGGCTGAGATGGGACTGCGCTACGACCTCGGCGCCGAGTACACCTCGGGGAACGGCCGCACCCGCCTCGTGGACATCACCGTGCACCCGAGCGAGCTGCGCGCCCCGATCGACAAGATCCACCCGATGCCGTTCCCGGGCCTGAACATCGACAACCTGCCGTTCTTCGCGGTCATCGCTGCATGCGCCTCTGGCTCGACGCTGATCCACGACTGGGTCTACGACAACCGCGCGATCTACCTCACCGACCTCAATCGGCTCGGTGCGAGCGTGCGGCTGCTCGACCCGCACCGGCTCGACGTGACCGGGCCCACCCACTGGTCCGGCGCCGAGGTGAGTTGCCCACCCGCCCTGCGCCCCGCCGTCGTCATCCTCCTGGGGATGCTCGCCGCGAAGGGCACCTCGGTGCTGCGCGGCGTCGACATCATCGCCCGCGGCTACGAGCACCTGGCCGACCGGCTCATCTCGCTCGGCGCGCAGATCGAGACCTTCCGCGACTGAGGTCGCTCCTCGCTCTCAACGCTCTTTCGGCGAACCTGAGACGTCGTGCTCTCACCCTTTGGGACGGCGCCGAAAGAGCGTTGAAAGCGAGATGGGCGAGCTACTTGCCCTGATTGGCGACGGCGGCGATCGCCTCTTCGGCCGCGGCCGGGTCGAGGTAGGTGCCGCCCGGGGTCACGGGCTTGAGGTCCTCATCGAGCTCGTAGACCAACGGGATCCCGGTGGGCACGTTGAGGCCGGCGATCGTGGCGTCGTCGATGCCGTCGAGGTGCTTGATGATCGCGCGCAGCGAGTTGCCGTGCGCGGCGACCAGAACCGTCTTGCCCGCGCGCAGGTCAGGGACGATCGCGCCCTCCCAGTACGGCAGCGCGCGCTCGAGGACGTCCTTGAGGCACTCGGTCGCCGGGATCGGCTCGCCTGCGTACCGCGGGTCGCCATCCTGACTGAACTCCGAGCCGAGCTCGATCGAGGGCGGCGGCACGTCGTAGCTGCGGCGCCAGGTCATGAACTGCTCGTCGCCGAACTCGTCGCGGATCTGCTTCTTGTCCTTGCCCTGCAGCGCTCCGTAGTGGCGCTCGTTGAGGCGCCAGTCGCGGCGCACCGGGATCCAGTGCCGGTCCGCGGCGTCGAGCGCGAGGTGCGCGGTGGTGATGGCGCGGCGCAGCAGCGAGGTGTGCAGCACATCGGGCAGCACGCCTGCCTCGGTGAGGAGCTCACCGCCGCGCGCGGCCTCGCCGCGGCCCTTCTCGGACAGCGGCACATCCACCCATCCGGTGAACAGGTTGAGGGCGTTCCATTCGCTCTCGCCGTGGCGGAGCAGCACCAAGGTGTAGGTCATGACGCCAGTCTGCCGCATCGGTGGACCCGGCCAGAACGCTCAGCGCACGGGCACCAGGCACATCGGCGCGGTCGCCTGCACCTGCTCGCCGAGGGCACCCACCTGTGCGCCCCGGTCACCCGGAACAATCGGGTGCACCCCGATGAGATCGGCCCGCTCCCCCGCCACGAGCACGGTCCCGTCCACCACCGTGAGGTGTCGCGGCCAGGCGACCGTGAGCACCTCCTCGAGCAGCCGGTCCACCACACCGTCCACGAGTCCCACCACGGCGAGCGAGTCGGCGCCACGAACGCCGACCACCAGCGTGTTCTCGTCGATCGGCTCCAGATGGGACAGCGTGTGGTCATCCCCCGAGCGAGCGGGGAGAGTCACGGTCTCGACCGCGCCGATCACCTCGCCGGTTCCGGCGCCCTCGTCCCACCGCAGCGTCAGCACCTGGCAGCTCAGCTCGCAGGCCACGTGCACCAGCTCGCCGACCACCGCGGCGTGCCGGGGGCCGCTGCCGGGCGGCAGCGCCGTGAGCACGGGTGCGCCGACCGGGCGCCCGTGCTCCAGTCGATACGAGCGCAACTCGTCGGTGCCGAGATCGGCGACCACGAGCCATCCTCCGCCGGGTGTGACCCACGAGGAGTGCGCGTGCGACCGTTCCTGTCGCGCGCTGTTCGGACCGCTGCCGGCGTGCGGCAACGGCACCGCCTCGCCGGGGAGGTCACCGGCGGCGTCGAGCGCGAGAGCGGTCGCGACGCCGTCGCCGTAGTTCGTGGTGTACAGCCAGCCACCCTCGGGGTGGACGAACAGGTGGCACGGACCGCTGCCACCGCTGCTCACATCGCCGGTCCGCCGAAGCGTGGCACCGGTGACCTCGAACGCGGCGACCGATCCGGGGTTGGACTCGTCCACGGCGTACAGCCGCGCCGTACTCGGGTGCAGAGCCAGGAACGCCGGCCGCTCGGCAGCCCCTGCAGGGGACAGCTGGGGGCCGGCGAGCCTCGAGATCTGCGGGGAGCTGCTCCCCACCCAGATGTCGGTCATCAGTGCGCGGCGGCGTAGGCCTCGCGGATCTCCGCGGAGACGCGGCCACGGTCGCTGACCTTGTAGCCGTTCTCGCGCGCCCACTCACGGATCGCGCCGGTGTCGCCGCTGCGTGATGCGGAGCTGGAGCGACGCCCGGTCGCCTTTCGACCACCCGCACGGCGGGCGTGACCGATCCAGCGCGCAAATGCCTCACGCAGCTCGGCAGCGTGTTCGCTGTTGAGGTCGATCTCGTAGGAGACGCCATCGACAGCGAAGGAGATCGTCTCGTCCGCGTCGCTGCCATCCAGGTCGTCGATGAGCAGAATCTTGACCTTCTGTGCCATGACTAGGCCCTTCTTCGTGAGAGGTAATCAGGTCCGGCTCGATGGGCACGATTGTCACTCTCAGGCCCCCGAGCAGTGAAAATCTAAACACTCTCCGGCAGGAGATGTCAATCTGCGTGGGCTCAGCCGTTTTCCGACTGCTGATTCTCGGCCGCTCTTTCCCGGCGCCGCTTGTCGACCTCCGCCTCGATCTTCACGCGCGCGGCCCGCTCACGACGATCAGCGAGAACGAACGCGCGAATCACGATCACGAACAGGATCAGGATCCCGATCGGCGGGAGAACTGCTGCCAGGATCTCGTTCATCGTGGCTTCACCAACGGGAACAGGATCGTCTCCCGAATACCATGACCAGTCAGTGCCATCAGCAATCTGTCGAGCCCCATACCCATCCCACCCATCGGAGGCATACCGTACTCCATCGCCTCGAGAAACTCTTCGTCCACACGCATGGCGTCATGATCTCCCTGCGCAGCGAGCAGCGCTTGCGCCTCGAACCGCTCGCGCTGGATGACCGGGTCGACAAGCTCGGAGTACCCGGTGCCGAGCTCGACGCCCCGCACGTACAGGTCCCACTTCTCGACCACGCCCGGCCGGCTGCGATGCTCGCGCACCAACGGTGAGGTATCCACCGGGTAGTGCAGCACGAACGTGGGCTCCCACAGGTGATCACCGACGTAGTGCTCGAACAGCACCTCGGTCACCTTGCCCGGGGTCAGGTGCCTCGGGTCGAGCTGCAGGCCCGCGGCCGCAGCGTGCGCGAGCAACTCATCCAACGGCGTCTGGGGTGAAATGGTGGTCCCCATTTCCTCGGACGTGGCCGTGTACAGATCGAGTTGCGGCCACTCCCCGCCGACGTCGTAACTACTGCCATCGGCCAATGTCACCTCAGTGGTCCCGAATGCCGCGTTCGCGGCCGCCTGCACCAGCTCGCGTGTGAGGTGGGCGATCGACAGGTAGTCACCGTAGGCCTGATACGCCTCGAGCATGGCGAACTCGGGTGAGTGCGTAGAGTCCGCACCCTCGTTACGGAAGATTCGGTTGAGCTCGAATACCCGCTCGATTCCACCGACCACCGCGCGCTTGAGGAACAGCTCTGGCGCGATCCGCATGTAGAGATCGATGTCGTAGGCATTCATGTGCGTGATGAATGGCCGTGCCGCCGCGCCGCCGTGCTGCGTCTGCAGGATCGGTGTCTCGATCTCCGTAAATCCTCGCTCGTGGAGCTCGGATCTGAGCGATCTCACGACGGCGGAGCGCACCGTGACCATCTCTCTCGCCGCTGGTCGAGAGATGAGATCGAGATAACGTTGCCGTACCCGAGTCTCTTCGGATGCCTCTTTGTGGAGAGTGGGAAGCGGCCGCAACGACTTCGCTGCGATCTGCCAATCATCGGCGAAGACGGACAACTCGCCGCGCCGCGAGCAGATCATGCGGCCGTGCGTGAAGAGATGGTCGCCCAGGTCGACATCGGCCTTGAAGCGCTCGAGCGAGGACTCCCCTACCTCTGCGAGCGAGAGCATCACCTGCAGCCGCTCGCCTGCACCGTCGGTCAGGGTGGCGAAACACAGCTTGCCGGTGTTCCGCAGGTGGACCACGCGGCCCGCGACGCCCACCACGTCGTCCGTCTCGGCCCCGGGATCGAGGTCCGGGTACGCCGCACGGACCTGGGCGATCGTGTGCGTGACCGGCACCGCCACGGGGTACGGCTCGCGGCCCTCGGCGAGCATCCGGTCGCGCTTGTCACGGCGCACGCGGTACTGCTCGGGCAGCGACTGATCGTCCTCGTGCATGACGGAACTACTCCTCACCAGGACAGTCAATCACCGCATTGTCGATGAGCCGAGTCCGCCCGACCGTGGCGGCGACGGCGAGCAACGTCTCCGCGGCCGCGTCGCGGGCCTCGGGGGCACGCATGGTGCTCGGGTCCACGAGCGCGAGGTAGTCGACCTCGACCAGGGGGCCTGCGGCGTCGAGCACATCTCGAGCGGCTGTGAGGACCGCCCCGGGACCGGCAGCGGCCGCGGCGACCCCCGCCGCCATCGCCCGTGAGAGTGCCAGCGCCGCCTGCCGCTCGGGTGCCGACAGGTAGACGTTTCGACTGGATCTCGCCAGACCGTCAGGCTCGCGCACGATCGGCTCACCGACGATCTCCACGCCCATGTCGAGATCGGCGACCATACGCCGCACCAGCGCGAGCTGTTGCGCGTCCTTCTGCCCGAACACCGAGGCGTCCGGTCGCGTCAGGTGCAGCAGCTTGTTGACCACGGTGAGCATGCCGTCGAAGTGACCGGGCCGGGAGGCACCCTCGAGTACCTCACCCATGGGGCCGGCCGAGAGCGTGACGCGAGGTTCGCCGTCGGGGTACATCTCCTCGACCGACGGTGCGAACACGAGATCGACCACGCCGGTCCGAGCGAGCACGGCGAGATCGGCGTCCAGCGTGCGGGGGTAGCGCTCGAGGTCCTCACCCGCACCGAACTGGAGCGGGTTGACGAAGATCGTCACCACCACCTCCTTGGCCAGCTGGGCCGCCCGGCGCACGAGTGCGAGGTGGCCCTCGTGCAGAGCGCCCATCGTCATGACCACGGCACGGCGGCGCGGCGTGAGCGCATCCCGGAGGTCGGCGACGCTGCGGATCAGCCGGGGCGGCTCGCCTACGGCGCGGGGCGGGTACCCGTCGAGCGCGCTGAGTACGTCGCTCGCCGGGGTGTCGGTGAGCCGCCCGGTGCGCAGGGCACGCTGCGCCGTCGCCCTGGCCAGTGCGCGGTAGGAGGCGAGCAGGTCGGGTTGCCCGTCCAGCTCGACGAGCGCGGCCACATGCTCGGCCACCGTGCCGGCATCGCCGCGAGAGACCGGTCCGGTGAGGGCGGCGTCACCGCGGTGCACGGCGCCGTCGAGAGAGGCCTGTGCGAGCGGCCCCAGCATCCCGGGGTCGACGCCGTCGATCGTCGCGAGGGCGCCACGCGCCTGCGCGATCAGGGTGACGAGGTGATTCGAGGCGTGCGACATCGCAGCGTGGTAGCGCACGCGGGCGTGCTCGGGGAGCACCACGGGCTCACCGCCGAGCTCGACCACGAGTGCGAGGGCGATCGGCAGCGCCCCCTCCTCGGCCGTGACCGCGAACGGCGCGCCCACGAGCCGGGCGATGTCGGTCTCGGTACCGCTGAAGGTCATCGCCGGGTGGATCGCGAGCGGGATCGCGCCGGCGTCGCGTGCAGGCGCGAGCACCTCGGTCCCGAACCGACCCGCGGTGTGCACCACCAGCTGACCCTCGCGGAACCGCCCGAGGGCGGCGAGACCGCTGACGAGAGGTCTGAGGGCATCGTCCGGCACGGTCAGCAGCACGAGCTCCGCGCGCTCGACGACCTGCTCGACCTCCAGCACCGGAACGTCGGGCAACAGCTGGGCAATCCGCTCGCGGCTCGCGTCGGAGACGCCGCTCGCGCCGATGACGGCGTGGCCGGTGCCGCGGAGCACGTGCGCGAGCACGGCCCCCACCCGCCCGGCCCCCACCACACCGACGCCGAGCCGGCCAGGACGTGCGGTCACAGGCTGCTGCTGCGGTCGGGCGTGCTGGGCAGCACGCCGGCGAACCCGGCCCTCAGCTCGGCTGCCGGGGTTCGCGTGCTCTCGTCCGCAAGCTGCATCCACCGTTCGGGCGCTGCGTGGCGGCGTGCCTCGCGGGTCCGCTCGGCAAGGTCGAGCAGCAGGGCACGCGCGGTCTCGACGTCGAGGTGGATCGCCGATGCGCGGACCGGGCCCGCCGTGGAGTGGAAGTCGAGCCCCGCGAGTCCGCGACGGCGCTCCACCGGTCCCTGGGTGAGCGCCAGGGACTGGGTGCGCTCGTGCGGCACGATCGCCAGGTAGCGCCACCAGACTCCCGAGCGCAGCAGTGTGGCTGTGCGGGTGACGCGGGTGCCGTTGCGCTGCCAGCTCCACGGATCCAGCAGGCGGGCGCGCCGAGGCGAGACGATGAACCCGTGGTCGTCGCCGCGGCCGGTCATCGCGGCCTGCAGCACCTCCACCGGTGCATCGGTGCCCAGGTCCGGCAGCACGAGCGGCAGGATCTGCCGCACCTCGTCCTCGGTGGCCACCGGGAACAGCACGGTCGACCCTTCCTGGTCGCCCTCGGCACCGTAGCCGGCCACATTCATGCGGATCCGCCACCAGCCCTTGCCGCGCCACAGCGGCCCCTGGGACAGGGCGATCGCCTGCACCCGCCCGGGAGGCACCGTGCGGGCCTTGGCCTCGAGCAGCCCGTGCCGGAGCCGCACGCCGTCAGCGGAGATGCCGATCCGGAACGAGAACTCTCCGGCGAACCGGGACCACACGTACCCGGCGGCACCGAGCACGCCGGGCAGGGCACCCGCCACGAACCGGAAGCTCCCGGTGATGATCACGGCGACCACGAGACCCACCACGAGCAGCAGCGCGAACATCACGCCGGCGGACCGCACCAGCGAGGCGATCAGCCGGCCGGAGCTGAGCTCCAGCAGCTGCCGCTCGGGGGCTGCACCGGCGGCCACCGGGGGGCTGCCGGCGGGTTGCGCACTCTGCTTGACACCGGCGGCGCGCGCGAGGATCTCGTTGCGAACGCGCTGAGCCTCGTCGTCGGTGAGGTAGGAGAGCGTGAGGTTGGAGCCGGCACCGCCCGCCGACTCGATCTTGAGCGAGGAGAAGCCGAACAGGCGCGCCAGCAGCGGCTGCGTCACGTCCACGGCCTGCAACCTGTCGAGGCGCACGTGGCGCTGCTGCCGCCACAGCACACCCGAGTGCAGGAACACGCTCTCGGCTCCGATCCCGTACTGCGTGCGGCGCCATGCGAGCGCCCCGTACCCGAGCCCGATCAGGCCACCGAGCACGATCGCCCCGATGACGAACAGCCCCTTCTGCAGCACCGGCAGCTCGAGCGCCGCGAGCTCTTCGCCGTAGTTCCATACGGCGATACCGAGCAGCACCGCGGCTGCCTTCCACGCGTTGAGCACCGGGGTCACCTTGTGCAGGCGCCGCCACTCCACCTGTGGCTGGCTCTCGGTCGCCGTGCCCGACGGCGACCTCTCGCCCGGTCCTGCCGGCTCACCCGGTGGTGTGCTCGGCTGGTCCGGCACCGGCACGCCCGGTGGCGGGCTCCAGGGTGCGGTCACAGGCCGGCCAGCCTCGCCTCGCCGGCCTCGGAGAGCCGGTCACGCAGCCGTGCGGCCTCGGACTCGGGAAGTCCGGGGATCGCGGCGTCGCTGCCCGCCGATGCCGTGTGCAGCTGCACCTGTGCGATGCCGGCTCGGCGGGTGAGGGGACCCGCCTGGACGTCCACGAACTGCATGCGCCCGTACGGCACCACCGACAGCGAACGGAACATGACGCCCTTGCGGATCAGCAGATCGTCGTCGAGCTCGGCGTATCCGAGCGCGCGTACCTGCCGCGGGATCAGCCAGAACGCCCACACGAGGAACAGCGCGACGACCGCGGGCGCGATCCAGACCGCGCCGCCGAAAATCACCGCGGGCACAGCGGTGGCGACCAGCGGGATGCCCAGCCAGATCCCCGCCGTGAGCCGACGCACACCGATCAATTTGTCGGAGATCGGCGTCCAGCTCACCCCGGGTACGTCGAAGGCTGTCGAGTCCATGCGGCCCATTCTCCCCGACACGGCCAGCAGAAGTGCTCCCCCGCGCGGCGGACCGTGCGATCCCGTTCCGCGCGCCCCGAGCACGGCGCCGATATCAGCCGGGGGCGGGTCAGGTCAGGGGGCGGGCGGTGCCGCCGGCGGGCGGCTCGTCCTCGTCCTCCGGCGGGACCCGGCAGCACCACTGGGTGACCATGCCGGCCACGGCCATCGCGACCGCTGCCAGCAGACCGATCCCCGACGCCACCGCGACCTGACGCGGCTCCGGTAGCTCCAGCATCGTCGCCGCCAGACCGAGCGAGGCGGCGAGGTAGCCGGCGACCACGGCACCCGCGATCGCCGCGGTCTGACCCAGCGCGAGCGTGCGGGCCGCCCCGAGCGGGTCGATCGCCTCGCCTCGCGCGACCCAGCGCCGCACCCGCAGACCGAACACGAGCACGGTGGCCCCGACGATCACGAGCAGTGCAGCCAGCAGCAGCGGGATCACCGGCAGGTCGCCGCCCCGGCTCTGCCACCACCGCAGCGCCACCGCGCTCGCGGTGCCGACGGCGAGGAAGACCGCGCCGAGAGTCACCCACCGCACCCGCAGTCCGGGGTCCGGCTCGGAGTTGGGAGGCACGCGCGGGCTACTCCTCGGAGTCCTCGCGGCGGATCGGCTCCCAGCGGGGGCGGATCCTCGTCGGCGACGGCTCCTGCTGCTCCGGCTGCTCCCACGGCGCGCTGGGTTGCGGCTCCGGCGCGGGTGCGACCGGTGGCGCCGCCTGCTCCGGCTGAGGTGCCGGCTGGGGCTCCGGCGCGGCGGTCACCCGGGGCGCAGCCTCAGGCTCCGGGTGCGGTGCGGGTTCCGGTGCCGGCGCTGCCGGCGGCACCGGTGCGGGGGCGACCGGGGGCGCGAACCGTGCCTCCGACGCGGGCACGTGCCGCGCGTCGGGCTCGACCTGTGACGCGGGGGTGGGGTCGGGGTCGGGGTCGGGCTCGGGTTCGGGGTCGGGCTCGGGGTCGGGCTCCGCCGCAGGCGCCGGCTCGGGTGCAGCGGCAGGCACGGGGTCGGACTCAGGCAACGGCTCGGGCTGTGGCTGAGGCACCGGCGCGGGCTGCGGGTCGGGAACCGGCTCGGGCGCGGGTTCGGGCGCCGCCGGGCGCGCGTACGGCGAGTGCGACTCGGGTGCCACCTCGGCAGCGACCGCCGCGGCGGCGCTGCCGGTGTCCACGCGCGAGGTCGAGACGTCCTCGACCTCGGGCTCGGGGTCGCGGTCCTCGGCGGCGGACGCCGCCACCGGGGCCGCGGGCCGAGGTGCGCGCTGCTCGTACCAATCGAGGGCGAGCCAGCGCACTCCCTCACGGTCGGGAGCGGTGTCCGCCAGCACGGCCACCGGTCCGCCGCCGAGCCCCGGAAGGAAGGCGTCGGGGTCCAGGTGCGCCCACGGCACGAGCACAAACGCGCGCTCGTTGGCGCGGGGGTGCGGCAGGCTCAGATCCGGGTCGGGGCTCGAGATCGAGCCGTAGGTGATGATGTCGACGTCGAGCGTGCGCTCGCCCCACCGCTGCTCGCGGACCCGACCGTGGGCGGCCTCCACCTGCTGCGCGAGAGCGAGCAGGGCCCGTGGCGACGCCCCCGTGCGAGCCACCACCACGGTGTTGAGGTAGTCGGGCTGCGAGACGGCGTCGGGCTGCAGCACCGCCGCGGTCTTGGCGAGCGGCGCGACCGCGATCACCTCGAGCACCTCGGCCGCTGCGAGGTCGTCGATCGCCTGCCGCAGCGTGGCGCGCACGTCGCCGACGTTGCCACCGAGGCCGAGCACCACCTCCACCGGTTCGGCCGGCTCAGCATCGAGATCCGTGGGCGGCTCCTGCGGCTCAGGCTCAGCCTCCGCGACGGCAGGCACGCCCTCGTCGGGCTCAGGCTCGACCACAGGCGCCGCCACCGCCGGCGCCGCCACCACGGGCTCGGCCGCCACGGGCGCCGGAGCGGCCGCGGGCACCGGCGGCGCCTGCTCCGCTCCCCGCACGATCGTGACCTGCACGTCGTCGAACGGCACGCCCACGGGCGCTTCGGGCTTGTGCACGGTGACCTCGACGCCCTGCACGGCCGACCGGGCGAGCACGGCGTCGGCGATCCGGGCCGCCAGCGTCTCGACGAGGTTGACCGGCTCACCCTCGATGAGCCCGACGACGTCGCTCGCCACCTCGGCGTAGTTCACCGTCTGGGCGAGGTCGTCACCGGCGGCCGCCGCACGTGTGTCCACGTGCATGAGCAGGTCGACCTTGAACAGCTGCCCGTCGCGCCGCTCCTCGGGCAGCACACCGTGCCGCCCCACACCACCGAGCCCGACCAGCCTGATGACGTCCGTGCCCGTGATGCTCATGTCATCTCCCGTTCCGACCTGCTCGAACCTAGCGAATCGCGGCGCGCTGCACGCACAGCCGAGCCCACACGTACCGCGTCCACCGAGCCTGCCACGTCGTGGACCCGCACCGCCCAGACGCCACGCTCGGCCATCAACGCGGACACCGCAGCCGTGGCGCGGTCCCGGTAGGTGGGCAACGCGAGCACGCCGTCACGTTCCAGCAGCTCGCCGAGGAACCGTTTGCGGGAGGCACCGATCAGCACCCGGTAGCCGGTCTCGAGGAAGGTCTCGACGTGGGCGAGCAACTCCCAGTTGGCGCCACCATCCTTCGCGAACCCCAGCCCGGGGTCGACGATGATCCGGTCGGGCCGCACACCGGCAGCCAGGAACGCCTCCACCCGCGCCGACAGCTCGCCGGCCACCTCCGGGACCACGTGGGTGTAGTCGGCCAGGCCGTTCATCACGTCCGCATGGCCGCGCCAGTGGCTGACGATCACCTCGCAGCCACGCTCGGCGACCAACCGCGGCATGTCCCGGTCGGCGAGGCCCCCCGACACGTCGTTGATGTAGTGCGCTCCGGCGTCGAGCACACGTGCCGCGACCGCCGCCCGCATGGTGTCCACGCTGACCGCGGCGCCCTCGCCTGCCAGCTCGCGAACCACCGGGAGCACCCGGTCCAGCTCGACGTCCTCGGGTACGCGGCCGGCCCCCGGACGCGTGGACTCGCCGCCGACGTCGAGGATGGCCGCACCCTGGGCAAGCATGTGTCGGCCGTGCGCGATGGCGAGCTCCGGGTCGAGCCACTGGCCGCCGTCACTGAAGGAATCCGGTGTCACGTTGACGACACCGATCACCCTCGTGGCAGCAGGGGCAGCGGCGCTCACGGGTCCAGCCTCTCACGCACGCGTGATGAGGCTCATCGCCTCGGCGCGTGTGGTGGGGTCGCGCAGCGACCCTCGCACCGCGGAGGTCACGGTGCGCGAGCCGGGCTTGCGTACCCCTCGCATCGACATGCACAGGTGCTCGCACTCGATGACGACGATGCCTCCGTGCGCGCCGAGTTCCGCCATCAGAGCATCCGCCACCTGAGAGGTGAGCCGCTCCTGCACCTGCGGCCGCTTGGCGAACACGTCGACCAGTCGCGCGAGCTTGCTCAGCCCGGTGACGCGGCCATCGGCACCGGGGATGTACCCCACGTGCGCGACGCCATGGAACGGCAGCAGGTGGTGCTCGCAGGTGGAGTAGACCTCGATGTCACGGACCAGCACCAGCTCGTTGTGCCCGATCTCGAAGAACGTCTGGAGCACATCCGCCGGCTCCTGGCCGAGCCCCGAGAACGCCTCCCGGTACGCGCGCGCCACCCGGCGCGGCGTCTCGAGCAGACCGTCACGGTCCGGGTCCTCGCCGAGCGCGACCAGCAGGTCGCGCACCGCGGCGGCCGCAGCATCCTCGTCGTACCCCGGCGGACCGGGCACCCCGACTTCCTCGGACATCGGCTCAGTCCCGGCTGTCCACGACGTCGTCCGGAGGAAGCTCGCGGATCTCCTCGGCAGGGTTCTCCTCGCTGCCCGCGGCCGCGATCTCGTCCTGCGGCAGCATGTGGGGCGCACCACTCTCGATCTCCTTGGGCGACTGCACCGGCGGGATCTCACTGACCGTGCGGTGCGCGCTGGACAGCCACACCGGTCGCGGCGCCCGCTTCTCGATCGGCGTGAACACCTCGGCGATCTCGGCCTCGTTGAGCGTCTCGCGCTCGAGCAGTGCGAACGCGAGCGCGTCGAGCACGTGCCGGTACTGGGTGAGGATCTCCCACGCCTCGTCGTGGGCCGCCTCCACGAGGCGACGCACCTCGTCGTCGACCACGCCGGCGACATCCTCGGAGTACTCACGCTGGTGACCCATGTCGCGACCGAGGAACACCTCGCCATCGGCCTGACCGAGCCGGAGCGCACCAACACGCTCGCTCATGCCGTACTCCTTGACCATCTTGCGAGCCGTGGCCGTGGCCTTCTCGATGTCGTTCGACGCCCCGGTGCTCGGGTCGTGGAACACCAGCTCCTCCGCCACGCGACCACCCATCGCGTAGGCGAGCTGGTCCAGCAGCTCGTTGCGGGTGACCGAGTACTTGTCCTCGGCAGGCATCACCATCGTGTACCCGAGCGCGCGGCCGCGGGGCAGGATCGTCACCTTGGTGACCGGGTCGGTGTAGCGCAGGGCCGCCGCCACCAACGCGTGACCGCCCTCGTGGTAGGCGGTGAGCTTGCGCTCCTTCTCGTTCATCACGCGGGTGCGCTTCTGCGGCCCCGCGATCACGCGGTCGATCGCCTCGTCGAGAGCAGAGTCGTCGATCTGGGTCCGCGCCGTGCGCGCGGTCAGCAGCGCCGCCTCGTTCAGCACGTTCGCCAGATCCGCGCCGGTGAAGCCCGGCGTCCGCTTGGCGACCATGTGCAGATCGACGTTCGGCGCCATCGGCTTGCCCTGGGAGTGGACCCGGAGGATCGCCTCGCGGCCGCGCAGGTCGGGC
>NZ_JBMDXJ010000276.1:0-15809 GCF_048594945.1 Pseudactinotalea sp.
TAGCGCTGCATCACACCGCGCTCGGCCGCAGCACGCAGGCTCGGCGTCCGGGCCAGTCCGGTCACGCTGACCACGCTGCGCGGGGGCAGTCCACGCCGCACCCGGTCCTCCACCATGGCGACGGCGGCGCGCCCGGCGGCGGCGTCGAACTCGTCCTCGCGCCAGATCGGCTCCCGCCGCGTGACCCACGTGGTGGTCGCCACGTGCGAGATCTCCTCGAGCAGCTGCACGGCCGAGATGCCGCCGCCCACCACGATCACGTGCTGACCGGCGAACTCCTCGGCGCTCACGTAGTCGGCGGTGTGCAGCTGCCTGCCACGAAACGTGTCCTGACCGGGGTAGATCGGCCAGAACGGCTTGGTCCAGGTGCCGGTCGCGTTGATGATCGCGCGTGTGGACACCACGCCCGCGTCGGTCGCCACCCGCAGCCGCCCACGCGGGTGGTCGTCCTCGCGCTCGACGCGCTGCACGTGCACCGGCCGCAGGATCGGCAGCGCGAAGTCGCGCTCATAGTCCGCGTAGTAGGCGGGCACCACCTCGCGCGACGGCGCGCACGGGTCCACCTCCGGCAGCTCCCGGCCGGGCAGGTCGTGCACCTTGTTCACGGTCGCCATGCGGAGCGTCCGCCAGCGGTGCCGCCAGGCGCCGCCCGGCCCGTCCTCGCCGTCGAGGACCACGAAGGTGCCCGACGGCGAGAACTCGCCCTCCGCTGTCGGGCTCGCCTCCCCCGTGGCGCCCCGAAGGCCGCGCCTGGCCAGGTGGTAGGCCGCGGACAACCCGGCCTGACCGGCGCCGATCACCACCACGTCGGCGACCGTGGGCGCCGCCACCGGCAACGACACGGCCTCCGTCTCGACGCTCACGCCCGCCTCAACGCCGCCACGACGGCGGATCTTCCGGAGCCCCGGGAACGAATCGCACGCTCGATGCGGAGTGAGCGATCACATCCGGCAGCCGGAGCCGTCGAGCGCACGATTCGTTCCAGCCAACCTCAGAGGGAGGCGAGTGTCGCGCGCAGGTACGCGACCTCCGCGTCGTTGCCGCACCGCTCGATCGCGAGCACGAACGCCTCGCGCGCCGCCTCGACCTCTCCCGCCCGCGCGAGCAGCTCGCCGCGAACCGCGGGCAATCGGTGCGAGAGCGGCAGCAGGTCGTCGAGCCCGTCGAGGAGCGCGAGGCCGGCGCGGGGCCCATCGGCCTCGGCGACCGCGACCGCTCGATTGAGCCGCACCACCGGTGAGCCCGTGAGCCGCTCGAGCCGCAGGTAGTCGGCGGCGATCGCGGGCCAGTCGGTGCCGTCGGGGTGGACCGCGGTGGCGTGCCGCGCGGCGATCACCGCCTGCAGCCGCAGCTCCTCGGCACGACCTGACTCCGGCGGCAGGGTCGCGAGCAGCGCCAACCCTTCGGCGATCTCGTCGTGGTGCCAGCGCCCGCGGTCCTGGTCGGCGAGCAGCACCAGTGCACCATCGGGCTCGACCCGCGCATCCCGGCGCGAGTGCTGCAGCACCATCAGCGCGAGCAGCGCCAGCACGACCGGCGCCGGCTCACCGCGCCGCTCCAGCAGTGCGGCCAGCACCCGGGCCAGCCGGATCGCCTCACCCGCGAGGTCGGCGCGCACGACCGCCTCCCCGAAGCCGGGGGCGTAGCCCGCCGTGAAGCACAGGTAGATAGCCTGCGTGGCGACGTCGACCCGCCCGGCCAGCGCATCGCCGTCAGGCATGACGAACGGGACCCCCGCCGTCGCGATCTTCTTCTTGGCCCGGGTGATCCGGGCGGCCATGGTCGGCTCGGCCACCAGGAAGAGCCGCGCGATCTCCGCCGTCGGCACTCCCAGCACGAGACGCAGTGCGAGCGCGGCCTGCGACTCGGGAGCGAGCGCCGGGTGGCAGGCGAGGAACAAGAGCTTGAGCTCGTCGTCGCCCACATCGTCCACCTCCACCTCTTCTTCCGATTCACGTTCCTCCTGCCGCAGGTGGTCGACCACGAGGAGCGGCAGCTTGCGGCGTGCGGTCTCGGTCCCGCGCAACCGGTCCAGCGCCCGGCGGCGTGCCGCGGTGAGCAGCCACGCCGCCGGGTTGGCGGGTACGCCGTCGGCAGGCCAGGTGCGCGTGGCAGCCTCGAACGCGTCGGCGAGTGCGTCCTCGGCCAGATCCACGTCGCGGAACCTGCCCACGAGAAGCCCCAGCAGCCGGCCCCAGTCCTGTCGCCATGCCTGCTCGACGGCGTCAGCCGCCTCGACCTTCACGCCCGGGGTCAGCCCTCGACGGTGGTGTCGACCGGCCGGATCTCGAGCACATAGGGGGTCAGCAGCGAGAACAGCTCGACCGCGACGTCGAGGTCTGGCGCCTGGAGGATGTAGATCCCTCCGATCGCCTCGGTCGCCTCGCTGAAGGGACCGTCGGTCAGCGCGACCTCGCCGCCGCGCTGTCGGATCACGGT
Source organism: Pseudactinotalea sp. (assembly GCF_048594945.1). Classification (NCBI taxonomy): domain Bacteria; kingdom Bacillati; phylum Actinomycetota; class Actinomycetes; order Micrococcales; family Cellulomonadaceae; genus Pseudactinotalea; species Pseudactinotalea sp. Next base: position 2,440 of record NZ_JBMDXJ010000276.1, read on the forward strand.
GGCGCTGTCACCTCCGGTGAGCGCCTCGCCGGCGATGATCTCGCAGCCTTCGCGCGCGGCCACGGCGGCGTCGAAGGCGCCGTGCGCGACCATCTCGGCCTGCTGCTCCTCCTCCGACGCTGTGTCCCACGAGTAGTCGGGGTCGTTGTAGTCGACCAGCATTGCCACGTACTTCATCTCGGGTCTCCCTCGGTTGTCATCCATGATGGCGGCCCGGCGCCGGTCGGCGTCGGTCAACGCGATGACGATCGGGAGATCCCGTTCTCGACAGCCTCAGGCCGCGGTCGAGACCTCAGGTGTGCCACGGCGGCGCAAGCGTGCGGCGATGGCCGGCTGCCCGAGCAGCACGCTGCCGAGCACCAGCCCGGCGCCGAGCGCCTGCGAGAGGCCGAAGGTCTCGTGCATGACGATCACGCCGAGCACGGTGGCGACCACGGGGTTGAGCAACCCGATCAGTGACACGGCCGCAGCAGGCAGGTGCTTCAGACCGGTGAACCAGCACACGTAGGCCGCTCCGGTCCCGATCACTGCGAGCCAGAGGTAGCCGAGCGCGCCACCGAGATCGATCGCCGGCGGAGCGCCCTCGAGGACGAGCGCGATCGGCACCAGCACGATCCCGCCCATCACGAGCTGCCATGAGGTCATCGTGATCATGTCGGTCGGGGCGGGCCACCGCTTCAGCAGCACGAACCCGAGCGCCGAGATCAGCATCGACCCGAGCGCTGCGGCCACCCCGAGCGCCGGCAGCGTCGTCGGCGCCTGGAACACCAGCAGCGCCACCCCGATCAGCCCGACCAGGGCGGCGCCGACGCGCAGCACCGTCGGCCGCTCGCGCAGCAGCGGCCACGCGATCGCCATGACCACCAGCGGCGACGCCGCCTGCAGGGTCGAGGCGAGTCCGCCGGGCAGCAGGTAGGCGCCGAGGAACAACAGCGGGAAGAACAGCCCGATCGTGCACAGCGACATGATCAGCGTGCGCCACCACCAGGGCCCCTGCGGCAGCTGGCGCCGCCAGGCGAGCATCACGAGCCCGATCGGCAGCGCGCGCATCACCGCCGAGAACAGCGGCCGGTCGGGCGGCAGCAACGCGCCGGTGACCACATAGGTGGTCCCCCAGGCCGCGGCAGCGAACGCAGCCAGCAGGCCCGCCCTGATCGATTTACCTTCCACGGAAGAGACTATATCTTCCGTGGAAGATATAGTCCAGTCATGAACGCACCGCGCGACCACGTCGACCAGATCCTCGAGCAGTGGCGCGCCGAGCGGCCCGACCTCGACCCGTCGCCGATCGGCGTCATCGGCCGGATCAGCCGCGCGTCCCGTGCGATCGACGTCCAGCTCAAGGAGCTGTACGCCCGTTACGACCTCGGCGAGGGGGACTTCGACCTGCTCGTGACGATCCGTCGCAGTGGACAGCCGTACCGCCTCACCCCCACCCAGCTCGGCGACCAGATGATGGTCACCAGCGGCGCCGTCACCAAGCGGGTGGACCGCCTCGCCGAGCGGGGCCTGGTTCGCCGCGGGGCGCCCGACGGCGATCGCCGGTCTCTGCCCGTCGAGCTCACCGAGCAGGGGATCGCCTTGACCCAGGAGGTGATGACGGCGCATGTCGCCAACGAGGACCGCATCCTCGCCGCGCTCTCACCGAGGGAGCGCGACCAGCTCGGACAGGTACTTCGCACGCTGCTGGTCTCGTTCGACCGCTGACCCGCGCGCCGAGCCCGCGCCCCACCGAGGCGGGAGTAGCCTGACGCTTCATGAATCGCGCGCGCGCCTGGCACGTCCTGACACTCGTGGTCGCCGTCGCCGCGCTGGTGCTGCAGACCGTGCTCGTCTTCCAGGGTGGGCGCCTCCTCGACGATGCCGAGATCCTGCCGCTGGGCGAGCGACTGCTCCGACTGGTCAGCTACTTCACGATCCAGTCGAACATCGCCGTCGCCATCGTGGCCGCCGTGCTCGTCGCAAACCCGGCCGCAGACGGCCGCGGGTTCCGGGTCCTGCGCCTGGACGCGCTCATCGGGATCACGGTGACCGGGCTCGTGGCCTGGTTCCTCCTGCGTCCGCTGATGAACCTCACCGGCGTGGACGCCGTCACCGACACCCTGCTGCACATCGTGGTGCCGTTGCTCGCCTTCTTCGGTTGGCTGTTCTTCGGTCCACGCCCGCGGATCGGGATGTCCACGATCGGGCTTGCGCTGATCTGGCCCGTGCTGTGGCTGGGCTACACGCTCGTGATGGGCGAGATCCACGGGTGGTACCCGTACCCGTTCATCGACGTGTCCGAGCTCGGCTACCCGCGCACGCTGCTCAACGCCGCCGGGGTGACCGTGCTGTTCCTCGCGCTGTTCGCGCTGGCCGCACTGGTGGACCGGAAGCTCCCGGCGACCCCGAAGGGCGAACCGCCGCGCAGTTGAGCGGCCACACTCCGCAGCCGCGCCGCACGACCTGGGCCGCCGCGACCTACTATCGAGCCTATGTCCGCTCCGGATCCCGCACCCGCTGCAGCGGTACCGCCGCAGCCGCAGGCGGTCCGGGTGGTCGACCTCCCGGTGCTACGCGTCCGGCGGCCCGTCGACCTCGTGCTGATGCTCGCCTCGGTGGTGGGAATCGCGGCGGTGCTCGTGCTCGGGATCTACGCCAGCCGCACCACCACGGGCGTGATCGACGACATCGAGGCCTCACCGCTGCAGACGATCATCGACGTGGTCAGCAGCATCCTGCTGCTCCCGGTCAACGTCATCGAGGGCTGGCTGACGCTGATCCTGCCGATCGTCGTGATCGCCGAACGGCTGATCCGGCGCAACCCTCGCGCCGTGCTCGAGGCCCTCGGCGCGGCCGTGATCGCCGCGATCATCGCCGTGGTGGTCTCGTGGCTGATCCTCGATCACGCACCCGAGGTGCTGATCGAGGAGCTGCAGGTCTGGCAGGTCGCACTCGACGGCTCCGGCCAATGGGTCATGACGATCACACCCACGGTCGCGGCCCTCTCGGCGCTGCTCACCGCCACCGGGACACGTGACCGCAGCCGCATCATCACGATCTCCTGGAACCTGCTGTGGATCGTGCTCGTGGTCTCCGTCATCACCAGCACCTCCACGATCGTCGGAGCGCTCGTCTCGGTACTGATCGGGCGCGCCGTGGGGCTGGGTGTGCGCTACCTGTTCGGCGTGCTGTCCGAGCGCGTGCACGGCCAGGCCCTGGTCGCCGCGATCCGCCGCTCCGGCGTGGACCCCGTGAGCGTGATCCGCATGGGTGGCACGTCCGCCGTCGAGCACATGCGGGTGGAGACGATCGAGACCGCCGCACCGCTCGGCTACACCACGGCCGACACCAGGGCCGAGCCACGGGAACCGGACGTCGCCACCGCACCGATCCCCCAGGTGCGGCCGGACCCGGCACCACCCTCGACCGAGCCGATGACCGACACCGCCTTCCGCGGCATCGCGGCCGTGCTGCCGGAGTCGGCGACCGTGACGATCGAGCGCGAAGGTTTCAACCGCGTCTACGCGATCCTCGACCACACGGGCAGCCGCTGGGACGCTGTGGTCCTCGACCGCGACCGACAGGTGATCGGCCTGCTGGCGTGGCTGTGGTCGGCGATCCGGCTCCGTGGCATCGGCCGCCGCAACGCGGTCTCGCTGCGGCAGGCTGCCGATCGGGCGGTGCTGATGGCCTACGCGGCCTCAGCCGCAGGCGTCAACAGCCCCGATCTGCGCGGCATCGCCCGCTCGGACGAGTCGATCGTGCTGGTCGGCGAGCACGTGGAGGACGCTCAGAACCTCTCCGACTTCACGGTCGACCGCATCACCGACGACGTCATGGACAACGCGTGGCAGCAGCTCGGCCGCGCCCACGCCGCCGGCCTCTCGCACCGCAACCTCTCTGCCGAGACCGTGCTCCTCGTGGGCGACGGCCCCGATGAGGGCACCGTGTACATCAGCGGCTGGGAGCAGGGCGACATCGCGTCCTCGACCTTGTCCCGACGGATCGACGAGATCCAGATGCTCATGCTGCTCGCGGTCAGGGTCGGCGCCGACCGTGCGTGCGAGGCGGCAGCACGGGCGCTGGGGCGCGACCACCTCGCCGCTCTGGCGCCGCTGCTGCAGGGGGTCGCCCTGCCACCCGAGACGCAGGCGGAGACACGTCAGGACAAGACGGCGCTGCGCGAGGTGCGCAACAAGCTCGTCACCTACCTGCCGGAGTCGGAGTCCGCGGTGCAGCCGATGCAGCTCACCCGGTTCCGGCCGCGCACGATCGTCACGATCGTGGTCGCGGTCGTGGCTGGGTGGGTGCTGTTCACGGCGGTCAACTTCCGCGAGATCCTCACCTACGCGGCCAACGCCAACCCGCTCTGGATGATCGCGGCGTTCGGGCTCGGCCTGACCACCTACCTGGGGTCGGCGATGGGTCTGGTGGCGTTCTCCCCCGAGAAACTCGGGTTGTGGCGCACCACGCTGGTGCAGGTGGCCGCCTCGGTCATCGGCATCGTCGCCCCCGCCGGGGTCGGTCCGGCCGCACTCAACCTGCGCTTCATGACGAAGCGGGGCGTGGACACGCCGATGGCCGTGGCGACCGTGGCGCTGCTGCAGGTGTCCCAGTTCGTGACCACCGTGCTGATGCTCATCGCCATCGCGCTGCTCACCGGCAGCCAGGGGGCGCTCGCGTCGCTGCCGTCGGGAACGATCGTCATCATCCTGGCGATCGCACTGGCGATCATCGGCGTCCTGTTCGCGATCCCGAAGTTGCGCCGGTGGCTGATCGCCAAGATCCTCCCCACGCTGCGGCAGGTGCTGCCCCGGCTGATCTGGGTGCTGGGGCAGCCGAGCCGGCTGCTCATGGGCATCGGCGGGAATGTCATCATGACCGCCGGCTACCTCGCGGCGTTCGCCGCCACGCTCGCCGCGTTCGGGCAGAGTCTGCCGCTGACCACGCTCGCCGTCATCTATCTCACGGGTACAGCCATTGGTTCGGCAGTGCCCACACCAGGCGGTATGGGCGGCGTCGAGACTGCGCTGACCACGGGTCTGCGCACCGCTGGGATCGCCACCGCGGCCGCACTCCCGACCGTGCTGATCTTCCGCGTGCTCACCCTCTACATCCGAGTCCCCATCGGATGGGTAGCGCTGCGACACCTGCAGAAGCAGAACGCGGTCTGAGACGCACTATCGTGAGGACGTCCACCGGGCCGGGTGACGATGGTGAAAGGCGTGACATGGAGGTGACCTTCCGCTTCGCTGTCCGCTCCGACCTCGGCACCGTGCGCACGAACAACGAGGATTCCGCCCTCGCCAGTCCGCACCTGCTCGTGCTCGCCGACGGCATGGGCGGCCACGCCGCCGGCGAGGTCGCCTCGACCGTGGCCACGCGCGTCTTCGCGCGTCTCGCCGATGACATGCCCGACGGCGCTGCCACCGAGGTCTCGGATGTCGCCGCTCGTATCACGCAGGCAGGTCGGGCGACCCGCTCCGCACTGCAGCAGATGTCCGACGCCGACCCGATGCTGGAGTCGATGGGCACCACGCTGCTCACCGTGGTCAGCCACAGCGGCCAGATCACCGTGGGACACATCGGCGACTCGCGGGTGTACGCGCTGCGCGGCGCCTCCCTGTATCAGGTCACCACCGACCACACCCACGTGCAGCGGCTCGTGGACACCGGCCAGCTCACACCGGAGAAGGCCCGCACCCACCCGTACCGGGCGATGCTGCTGCGCTCGCTCGACGACCAGCCCGGTGGCCCCGACCTCGACGTGATCGCGCTGGAGATCGAGCCCGGCGACCGGCTGCTGCTGTGCAGCGACGGGCTGTCGGACTACCTCGCGCCCGAGGAGATCGGGCAGGTGCTCGCCCACCCGGATCGCGACGAGGCTGCCGAGCTGCTCATCGACGCCGCGTTGCGCGTCGGCACCCGGGACAACGTGACGGTCGTCGTGGCCGACGTGGTCGAGGAAACCGACGCCGACGAGCGAGCGACCGAACTGGCGGGCGCGGTCGTGGATGGGCTCGACCTGTCGGAGACCGCGAGCGCTGCGCTCCGCGAGACCCTCCCGGCGCTCGCCCCGCTGATCGTGCGCGAGGCCGCGCAGCCCGTGACCGAACCCGACGAGCCCGAGACGGATCCCGAGCCGAACCCGCCCGAGCCTGAGCCTGAGACCGAGGCGAGCGAACCCGAGGACGAGTCCCCCGCCGTCGAGCAGGAGATCGAACCGAAGCCGAGGAAGCCGCGGACGGAACCCACCGCCGAGGTGGGCCCTCAGCGTGATTCGCTGTTCCCGGCGGCGCTGGCCTCGGCGCTGATCGTGCTGGTGGGGCTGGCGATCTGGCTCATCCTCTGACTTCGCCGGCCGTGTCGCGCTCGGGCTCGCCCGGGCGACTGCCCACGTAGACGCGGGCGGTGTCGCTGGAGAGAGCGAGGATCGCGAGGATCTCCAGCGCGGTCCCGAACAGGCTGATCACGGTCGCGCCACGCTCCACGCCGAACCACCACAGCGACGCCCACACCAGCACCCCGGCGGTGCTGAGCAGGAGCGCGGTCGTGCGGGCCCACCGGTGGCCGCGATAGACGAGCACGCCGAGGATCCCGAACAGCACGAAGTAGACGACCAGCAGCACCCGGGTGGTCACCACCAGAGCGTCGAGCGGGATGCCGTCGGCGAGCCAGGTCTGCACGAACGGAAGCTCCAGCAGGCCTCCGCCGTGGTCCGGAACGGTCCACGCGAAGCTCAGCACACCCACGAGACCACGCAGCATCACGAGACCGACCGCGAAGGCCACGGTCAGCGGAACCGGGCGGCGGTAGGCGGCCTCCTCGTGGTCGAGGTCGATCTGATCGCGCACCTCGCTGGACGGCTCGGGCAGCGCGCGGACGTCGATGACCGGGAGGTCGCCGTCGGTCCGGATCCGATCGCCGCCGCCGTTGCGGTGGTGGTAGCCGGAGGAGAAGTGGCGCAGGCGCTCCACGGCGATCCCGGTGTTGCCGGCCTCCGGTGCCGTGAGGGTGTCGACGATGTGGTCACGCTCCACGTCGGTGTCGGCATCGATGCGGTGGGTGACCTGGCCGGTGAACAGGGACAAGCCGACCGCGCGATCGAACGTGCCCGCGGCGAGCCACTCCACCCGGCGGCCGCCGGGGAGCAACCAGCCGTCCGGCGTGGGCCAGAAGCGCACGTGGTGACGCTTGGCCGGGTTTCCCTCGACCTCCTGCTGATACGTGAAGGCCTGGCGCCGGCCGAACAGGTAGAGCTGGCTGACCGGCGCCTCCGGGTAGGAGCGGCGCCCGAGCGTGGCTCGCACGGTCTTCCAGCCGGTGAAGAGGTTGAGCTCGTCGGCACGGTGCCATCCGGCGCGGAGCATCGCCGCATGGATCTGGTCCTCGTCACCGAGGATCGCGAGGTTCACCGGGTCACCGAGCACCCCCTCGCGGGTGCGCGTGCGGCCGATGAAGTAGTCGGGCAGGTAGATCCGCGACAGCAGCGAGTGGATCCGCGGCAGGATCAGATAGGTCACCAGCAGCCAGAACGGCACGAACGCCCACAGGTGGGTCCAGCCCGCGGTGGCCAGCTGGTAGATGAGCAGGAAGGCGAGCCACCCGGCCGCCAGCGTGGCGAAGCCCGTGAACACGCGGTCGATCAGGCGCACCGGCACGTGCAGGTTCTCGACCGCCGCCTGTGCGCGCTCGGTCAACGATCGGGCCATGCGGAAACGGTAACCGGACGAGCACGATGCGGCATCCCGGATTCCCCGCTCCCGTGCTCGGGCTATCCCCCGTAGCCTGAGGCTCGTGAAGGCGCACGTGCTGTCGATGCTCCAGGCGTGCGCCATCGCGGTTCGCGCGCAGTGGCTCGGGGCGGATCGGCCCCCGGATCTGGTCTCGTTCGTGCGGCGGGCCACGCTGCTGCAGCTCGACCCGACCAGCGCGATCGCCCCGAGTGCCGACCTGGTGCTCTGGAGCAGGCTCGGCGCCGGATACACGCCCGAGGACCTTCGCGGCGCGCTCGAGCGACGCGAGCTGATCGAGCTCGACGCTCTGCTGCGGCCGGCCGAGGACATCGCGCTCTACACCGCCGGGATGGCTGACTGGTCGGCCCGCCACGCGGGCACCGGGATCGGCCAGTGGGCAGAGGCGAACGAGGCGTTCGCGGCGGACGTGCTCGCGCGGCTGCGCACCGATGGCCCGCTCCCCTCGCGCGATCTCCCCGACACCTGCGTGGTGCCGTGGCGCTCGACCGGGTGGACGAACAACCGCAACGTCACCCAGATCCTCGAGGTGCTGGTGGCGCAAGGTCTGGTCGCAGTCGCGGGCCGCGCCGGCAAGGAGCGGCTGTGGGATCTCGCCGAGCGCGTCTACCCGGCGGTTCCGCCGGTGCCGCTGCCCGAGGCTGCTCGACGGCGGGACGAGCGTCGGCTGCAGTCGCTCGGCCTCGCGCGGGCGAAGGCCGCCAAGCAGCCGATGGAGCCGGTGCACGTGGGCGAGGCCGGCGAGCCTGCTGAGGTCGAGGGCGTCCCGGGTACCTGGCGCGTGGATCCGGCGCAGCTGGGGCAGGAGCTGGAGCCACGGGTGGCACTGCTGTCTCCGTTCGACCGCCTGCTGCACGACCGCAAGCGACTTCAGGAGCTCTTCGGCTTCGAGTACGTGCTCGAGATGTACAAGCCGGCGGCGTCACGCCGCTGGGGCTATTACGCCCTGCCGGTGCTCGCGGGCGATCGGCTCGTGGGCAAGCTCGACGCCACTGCCGACCGCAAGGCCGGCACCCTCGCGATCAACGCGCTCCACTGGGACGGTGAGCCGACCCGGAAGGTGCGCTCCGCCGTCGAGGACGAGATCGACGCACTCGCCGCCTGGCTCGCGCTGGAGCGTCGCTGACGCCCACCCACCCCCCCCCCGCGCGGAAAGCGCTTCCCGGTGGATCGCAGTCGCACGGCGGCAGTCAATCGCCCCGGAGGGGACCGGCGTGCCCGTCAGCGTGGCCAGGCCGCCGCGACCGACTCGAAGCTCGCGATGCGGGCCGCGCGGTCGAGGCCGGGCGTGACGATGACGACCTCATCGGCCTGGCTCTCCTGCCGGAGCTGCTGCAGGCGCTCCACGACCACCCCGGCGGGACCTGTCGCCATCCGGTCGGCATCGCGCGGAGCGTCGCGGAACTCGGCGGATGCGGCGAACTCGTCCACGGCCTCGGGTCGGATCGGCTCGCGGATGTTGCGGCGCAGGTTGAGCATCGTGAGCGCCCAGCCGGCCTCGAAGCGGGTGACCTCGTCGGGGTCGTCGCTCGCGAACGCCAGGACCGAGATCGCCGACCATGGCTCCTGCTCCACGCCCGGCGTGAAGTCGGCGCGGTAGCGGCGCAGCACCGAGGTGGCGATCTCCGGACTCATGTGGTGTGCGAACACGGCACGCATGCCGTTGACCGAGGCGAACTGGGGGCCGTACTGGCTGGAGCCGAGCATGAACACGTCGGGCCGGTCCGGCACCACCGGCGCAGCGAGCAGCTGCCCGTAGGGGTGCCCCTCGGGGAAGCCGTCCCCGAGGAACCCGAGCAGCTCGGCGACCTGGCCAGGGAAGTCGGCGGCCGGGTCGGTCTGGGTGCCTCGGCGGAGCACGTGCGCGGTCAGCGGGTCGGTGCCCGGCGCCCGACCGAGGCCGAGGTCCACCCGGCCCGGCGCGATCGCGAGCAGCGTGCGGAACGTCTCCGCGACCTTGAAGGCTGCGTGGTTCGGCAGCATGATCCCGGCGGCACCCACGCGGATGCTGCTGGTGAGGGTGAGCAGGTGGGAGATGAGGATCTCGGGCGCGCTGCACGCAAGCGAGCTCATGTTGTGGTGCTCGGACATCCAGTAGCGGCCGAACCCGGCGGCCTCGACGGCGCGGGCCACCTCGACCGCGCCGGCGATCGAGTCCGCAGCGCTCTCGCCGTACTCGATGCCGACGAAGTCGAGCACTGCCAGCGGCAGGGTGGATGGGGCATCGGGCGCGGGGGTCGTCTCGGTCACACTGACCCCAACCACACGCACCCCGAACTCCTTCCCACCCGTGCGCTTCCGGCGCTGCGGCAGTCCTGACAGACTCAGGCGCGATGGATGCCCTCGATGCCTTGATCACAGTCGGCGCCTCGCTGATCAACGCGGTCCTGTTCGCGCTCCTGGTGCGGCGGGTGCTCGGCGTGCCGGTGAGCCTGGTCCGGGCCACGCTCGCGGCACTGCTCGCCACACTGATCGCCCGGCCGATGCTCGACGTGCTCATCGGCGAGCCCGCGGCGATCGACACCGGCACCGCGCCCTCGGTCGGCCTGCTGCTGTACCTGAGCCTGCTTGCGGTGTTCGCGGTGGTGCTCGCGATGCTGCTGCTGGTGATCGCCGAGATGATCGTCCCCGACGGGACCATGCCGGGCCCGGTCGAGCTCTGGCGCGGCTGGCGGTCGCGGCTGTCGCGGGGGCGGCGCTACACCCAGATCGTCGGGATCGTCACCAAGCACGGACTCAGCAGGTTCCTGCGCGGCCGCCGCCCAGCTGGGGCGTCGAGCTCGGCCGAGCGGCGCGACCTCGCCCGCGCGCTGCGACGCACGCTCGAGGATGGTGGTGTCACGTTCGTCAAGCTCGGGCAGCAGCTCTCCACACGCCGCGACCTGCTGCCGCCGGAGTTCATCGACGAGCTCTCGCTGCTGCAGGACTCGGCGCAGCCGCTCACGTGGGACCAGGTGCAGGCCACGATCGCGCAGGAGTGGGGTCGGCAGCCGGAGCAGGTGCTGGCCTCGATCGACCGCGACCCGCTCGGCTCGGCGTCGATCGCGCAGGTGCACGCGGCCACCCTCCACGACGGCTCGGCCGTGGTCCTCAAGGTTCAGCGCCCCGGCATCGCCGACCAGGTGGACCGCGACCTCGACATCGTCAAGCGGCTCGCCGGCACGCTCACGGCGCGTACGGAGTGGGCCGGCCGCCTCGGGCTACGTTCACTCGCCGACGGGTTCGCCGACGCCCTCCGCGAGGAGCTCGACTTCACCGTGGAGCAGAGCAGCACCGCCCTGGTCGCCGCCGAGCTCGCAGACACCCGCGGCATCCGCGTCGCCCGCACCTACCCGGACCTCTCGACTCCGCGTGTGTTCGTGATGGAACGCCTGCACGGTGTCCCGCTGGGGTCGGCGGAGCCGCTGCTCGCCTCGCTCGGCGCGCACCGTCGCGGCGAGCTCGCGGACACCCTCCTCGACGTGGTGATGGGGCAGGTGCTGCGCACCGGCGTGTTCCACGTGGACCTCCACCCGGGCAACGTGCTGGTGGACGACGACGGCACGCTGGGACTCCTCGACCTCGGCTCGGTCGGCCGGCTGGGTGAGGCAACCCGGGAAGGGCTCGCGCGGCTGTTCGGTGCGATCGGCACCGGAAGCTCGCGGGCGGCCGCGGACGCTCTGCTCGACGTGGTCGACCGCCCCGACGACGTCGATGAGCGTGCTCTCGAGCAGGATGTCGCCGAGGTCATTCTCCGGTTCGGCTCGGGCGGTCCGGGCGCGGGTGCGGCGGCGTTCACGGCACTGTTCTCGCTCGTCTCCGAGCACGGTCTCGGGATCCCGCCCGCGGTCGCTGCGACGTTCCGGGCGGTCGCCACGCTCGAGGGCACGCTGCTGACTGCGGACCCCGGCTACGACCTCGCGGAGCGGGTCCGCACCATCGGTCGCGACCAGCTCGGCCAGGCCACGTCGCCGGCCCGGCTGCGGGAGACCTTCGAGAAGGAGGCGGTCACGCTGCTGCCGGTGCTGCGCAGGCTGCCGCGCCGGCTGGACCGCCTCACCGACGCCGTGGAGCACGGCCGACTCTCGTTCGGAGTGCGCCTGCTGGCGGACCGCCGCGACCGCGACCTCATCACCAGGCTCTGGCACCAGGGCATCATGACCGTGCTCGCCGCGACCGCCGGAATCATGGCGAGCGTGCTCTTCAGCGTGGGCCCGGGACCCCTCGTGGCTCCCGGCATCGGCCTGTTCTGGGTGCTCGGCACCACGCTGCTGTGCATCGCGGTGATCCTCGCGCTGCGCGTCCTCATGGCGGTGCTCCGACGGACGGAGTGAGATGGGTAGTTCTGCCCTCACCCTCTGATTTCACCCCAATCATCCCTCCGCTCGGCTCCGAACTCCGCTCGTGGATGCTTACTGTGTGCCGAGTTTCGGGGAACGAGGCATGAACAGGAGGGGTGCTATGGCCACACGATGGCTCACACCCGAGGAACGTCAAGCATGGCTCGCGCTGACAGGGATGCTCACCAAGCTGCCCACGGCGCTGGATGCTGGCATGGCGAAGCACGCAGGGTTGACATACTTCGAGTACATGGTGCTCGCGATGCTCGCCGAGGAATCCGGCGGGACGCTGCGGATGAGCACCCTCGCCGAGCGCACGCACGGATCGCTCTCCCGGCTGTCGCACGTGGTCCGGCGGCTGGAGAAGCAGGGGCTCGTCCAGCGGGTGGGTGCCCTGGAGGACCGTCGCGCGACCAACGCGATCCTCAGCCCCGAAGGGCGGCAGCGGGTGGAGATGGCGGCACCTGCTCACGTCGCCTACGTCCGCGACATCGTGATCGACGGCATCTCCGAGGACGACCTGCGCACGGTGATCCGCGTGGGCGAGGGGATCCTCGAGCGGCTGGATGGGGCACCGAGCTGACGTAGCATCCTCACTCGTGCGGATCGAGGGTGCGGCAGTCTCGCTGCGTGACTGGGAGTCAGGCGACGCCGCTCGCCTCACCGACCTCCTCGTCCCGGAGCGCCCGTGGCACGAGACGAACGGTCCGTACTTCGGGCGCCCGACGGCGCAGGACCTGGCGGGTCTGCGTCGTCGCCTTCTCGAGCTGGCCGAGTCGCCGGCCCTGCCCGAGCCTCGCACCTCGCTCGGCGTGGTGCGGCGGTCGGACGATCTCCTCGTCGGCACTGTCACCTGGTACTGGGAGAGCGAGGAGACCGACTGGCGCCGGCTCGGCATCGTGCTGTGGGACGAGTCCGTCTGGGGCCAGGGTCTCGGCCGAGAAGCCCTCACCCTCTGGACGGACTACCTGTTCGCCGCCACCGACGCGCTCCGCCTCGACCTCGCGACCTACTCGGGGAACCCCGGCATGGTCGCGCTCGCGAAGCGAGCGGGGTTCGTCGAGGAGGCGCGCATGCGCCGAGCCCGCCGTTGGGCGGGAGGCGTTCACGACGCCGTCGTGCTCGGAGTTCTGCGCGAGGAGTGGGAGGCCGGGCGCCGGTGAGTCCAGTCCCACCCCCGGCCGGGCCCGGTGATACCAGTCCCACCCCGGCCCGCCTCGTGGGACCGCACTCACCGGCGTCAGCGGGGCGGGCGGCGCCCGGTAGCGCTGATTACCAGTCGTGGACGGTGCCGTCGGCGAGCCGGTTGAAGGGC
>NZ_JBMDXJ010000277.1:0-2941 GCF_048594945.1 Pseudactinotalea sp.
GACAAGCAGCCCCGGTATCCGTTCGAGCATCACGTCGCCGACGCGATTGAGGTTCTCGACACGTTCGTCCGCACGGGCAGGGCTTTCGGTCGCCGGGTCAAGGCAGTGCACACGTCGCCGCCGTGCCAGAAGTTCACCGCCTATCGACGTCGCGGAGCGGGTGTCGGAGACGGATACCTCAACCTCATTCCCGACGTCCGTGAACGGCTCGAGCAACTCGATGTGCCGTGGGTCATCGAGAATGTCGAGACCGCTCGGGCTGAGTTGATCGACCCTGTGATGTTGTGCGGTTCGTCGTTCGGTCTCGACGTCCGCCGGCACCGGCTGTTCGAGTCGAACATTCCACTCACCGGACCCGCCTGCGATCACTCGTGGCAGACACCGAGGTTCCCCCCGGCGACCAACCGCACGAATCTTCGACGCACGGTCGAGGTCGGCGTGTGGCGGATCCCGCTCGACGTTCAGCGCAAGGCGATGGGCATCGACTGGATGGAGCTCCGCGAACTCAGCGAGGCCCTGCCGCCTGCGTACACCGAGTACATCGGCCGACAGCTGATCGATCACTTGAAGGGAGCCGTATGACGTGGACGTTGACCCTGCCATACCCGCGCCCGCCGGCTGGGTTGTCTGCGAATTGGCGTGGGCATTGGGCGACGAAAGCGAGATCGACCGCTGAGGTGAGAACCCTGGTGGTCGCTCTCGCTCGTCACCACAGGGTGCCGGTGATGCAGCGCATGCAGGTGGAGCTCGTGTGGGTGGTGGCTGACCGTCGTCGCCGTGATGGGGGAGAGAACCTAGCCCCGTTCCTGAAAGCGGTGATCGATGGGCTCGCCGCCGACAAGGGAACCTCCGCACGACTCGTCCCCGACGACACCCCCGACTACGTCACCCGGGTCATGCCACGCATCGAATACCGGCCCGGTGAGACACCTCGTTTCGAGGTCACCATCACCGACCTCACCCACCGACCCGAACCGATCAACCAACTAACGAAGGAAAGAGAACTATGACCAACCCGCAGACCCCTGAACTATCCGAAGCCGAACTCGCAGAAGTGATGCGGTTCGGTATCCACGACGAAGATCACGAGAAGGGACCAGGCCGGTGAGTATCAAACGCAGTACCCGGTACGAGCAGATCCACGATGAGGTGTGGGACCAGTACGTGACCAAGCCTGACAACCTACGCGACATGTACTGGTGGCTGGAAGTGGCACCGAAGTGGCGGAACCGGGTCGGCATCCCCCGGCTGGTTGCAAACCAAGCCTCCAGTGAAGCCGTCGAACTACTCCGATCCATCAACCCCGGCATGTTCCGCAACGACCCCGACATGCTCAAACTTCTCCGCACCGCACAGGAAGCAACCCAAGCCTTCTCCAACGCGCTAGGAGCCGACTCCTGGCGCCGATTCCAAGGAGACGCGTCATGAGGTCACTGCCCCTGATCGAGCACGCCGAGGTCTTCATCTCGCTCACATCGAGGGGTGAACCACTGTTCTGGAAGGTCGACGAGTTCGGGCATGTCGCACCACTGGACGAAGGAGAGACGATCCCCGATGCATGAACAGATGCCGGATCACCGCAACGTCGGATACCTCACATGGGACGAGTGGCGACGCTTCCGCATCGCTGTGGAGAAGTCGCTGATCGTCGTTCCGTGGTTCCGCGTTGCAGGCTACCTCCGCAACGAGGTTGCGAACGACAGAGTCAACGGGACATCGGATCACCCGCTCGGCGTTCCCCCCACATGGTTGGCCGCAGAAGAGATCGCCCGGCTCTCGGCCGAGCTTCGCTACTGGCCCAACCTCGAAGACGTCGCCAACGATGCAGACGGCGCCTTCACCGCACGGATGTTCACCCGAGAGCTCGAAACAGCCCTGCACCGCTGGCCCATCGAAGACAAACCCCGCAACGTCAGGCAAGTCCGATGCCAGCAATGCGTAGGGGAGACAATCCGGTATCGACCGCCGGAGTTCGGGGGCGACAAGGTTCACATCGCCTGCACTGAGTGCGGGCACGAGTACACAGAGGACGAGTTCAAGACGCTCATTGAACTCGTGACAGCCGAGATGCAACGAACGGAGAAAGCCATTGGGGGCACTAGACGACTGGGTGCAGCTTGACGAAGCCACAAGAATCACGGGCAGATCGATCCACACGGTCTACCGGTGGGCCAGAGAAGGGACCGTGCGAACCCTAAGGCCAGGAGACGTCATCTGGTACAACATCCGAGATCTGCGAAACGCATCCAAGAAGACGCCGGGGCGTCCGCGAAAGTAATCTGCAAAATCTGCTACAGTAGCCGCGAGGCTCAAGAACCATGTTCAGCCAGCCGCAAGCCGCACCTCCTCATGAGGGGCGGCTTTCTTGTTCCCCACCATCCTCCGGGACTGGCGGGACACATCTCCTCCCCGCAAGCTCGATGACACGCTCTCGGCGATGCGGGTTTGAGGGATGCCGCCCATAGCGACGGCGACAGCGCACACCCCCCAGTGCGCACCCAACTGAACACGACGCAGCCGGTACGGCCGAGGGCGTCCTATGGCAAGTAGCTCAGCGGCAGAGCAGCGCAATGTTAATGCGCCGGCCGCAGGTTCGAATCCTGCCTTGCCAGCCATTTCCCTTCGACCCCTTGCTGTTCCTCACCTTTGAGGAGGCGACGATGAACGTCGTTGAAGTCGCGGCCGACGAGTGCGACGCGTGCCCAACCAGCGCTCACGTGAGGGCATTCCTCTATGCAGAAATGCCCTCAGGCCATTCACTCGCGTATTGCGCCCACCACGGCACCGAGTACATCGACGCGCTCATCGCACAACACGCCACCATCGTCGACCTGAGACACATGGTGCACGCATGAGGATCCTCACCGCCGTGGTCATCACGGGCACGGCGCTGATCCTCTGGCACATCGCCGGCGACAGGTGGCTGACCTGGATGCTGTAC
>NZ_JBMDXJ010000278.1:0-1723 GCF_048594945.1 Pseudactinotalea sp.
TGCGCTCGGGGGGGGGGGGGTGCGCGGGCTGGTGACCACGGGGCCCGCCGTCGCTCCCGTGCTGGTGCGCGGCTGCTGCGAGGTGGCGGTGGTCTCCTGGGCCCCGCACGCCGGGGTGCTTCCGCACGCCTTTCTGGTGGCCCCCCCCGGGGGCCCCGCCACCGTGATCACGGGGGGGGCCGCCCACCGCCCGATGGTCGTCATGCCCCACGGGCGTGACCAGGGCGACAACGCGAGACGACTGACCGAGCGAGGCGCCGCCGTCGCCCTCTCGCGTGGCTCCTCGAGCGAGAAGATCGCCGAGGCGATCAGGCGAGTGCTCGACGGCGAGGGCTACTCGCGCGCGGCTGCTCACCTCGGTGAACAGGTGCGTTCCGCAGCCTCCTCGGGCGCCCTCGCGGACGAGGTGGAGAACCTCCCGAACCTGCGCTGACGCTCAGCTCGCGGGAGCGAGGCCGCCCGGCAACGGCGTCGCCGCCTGGGGCACGACCTCGGCCGGCGGCGGGGGACCGGGTGGGGTCCCGTCGCCCCACGGGTTCCCGCCGAGCGACTCGCGCCCGTGCGGTTCCAGCCAGTCGGACAGGTCCGGCCCGTGCGGAACGATCCCGCTGGGATTGATGTCGGTGTGCACCTCGTAGTAGTGGGACTTGATCTGCGCGAAATCGACCGTGTCGCCGAACCCCGGCGTGGTGAACAGGTCGCGCGCGTAGCACCACAGCGCCGGCATCTCGACCAGCTTGTTCCGGTTGCACTTGAAGTGCCCGTGATAGACCGGGTCGAACCGGACCAGGGTGGTGAACAGCCGCACGTCGGCCTCGGTGATCGTCTCGCCCATGAGGTAGCGGCGGGTGGTCAGCCGCTCCTCGAGCCAGGCGAGTGCGGTGAACAGCCGCTCGTATGCGGCGTCGTACGCCTCCTGCGACCCCGCGAAGCCGCACCGGTAGACGCCGTTGTTGACCTCGGTGTAGATCCGCTTCATCACGGGGTCCATCTCCTCGCGCAGCGCCTCCGGGTACAGGTCCGGGGCGCCCTCGCGGTGGTGCTCGGACCACTCCGAGGAGAAGTCGAGCGTGATCTGCGCGAAGTCGTTGGTCACGACTGCGCCGGTGGGGACGTCCACGATCGCGGGCACCGTGATGCCCTTGAGGTATCCCGGGACGCGCTTGTAGTAGGCCTCGGCGAGCCAGTGGATGCCGAGCACGGGGTCGTGCTCCTCCGGATCGAGGTCGAACGTCCACGATCGCATGTCGTGCGTCGGTCCGCACATGCCCATCGAGATCGCGCTCTCCAGCCCGAGCAGGCGCCGCACGATGATCGTGCGGTTCGCCCACGGGCACGCCCGTGCCACCACCAGCCGGTAGCGGCCGGCCTCCACGGGCCAGCCGTCGGCGCCGTCGCGGGTGATCCGCGACTCGATGTACGAGGTGTCGCGGGTGTACTCCTGGCCGGGAAGGACGTACGAGGTCTCCATGAACTCAGGCTAACGAGGCACGGACCGCCGTGGTGGGTGCGAGGCTGGCGTGATGACCGTTCCAGAGCTCCGGCTGAACGATTCCCAGACGCTGCGGGTCCTCGCCGCGACCGACCGCGAGCTGCACGTGGAGTCGACCTGGATGCCGGGCGAGCCGCCGCGTACCCACTGGCACCCCCACCCGGTGGAGACCTTCTATGTGCTCGCCGGTGAGCTCACCGTCGAGGTGGGTGGCCATCCCAGTCGCACGCT
>NZ_JBMDXJ010000279.1:0-3113 GCF_048594945.1 Pseudactinotalea sp.
CATCAGCGATCTTGTCGCGTGCCGCTACAGCGGCGTGGAACACATCTGCGGCAGCGTTGGTGGTCGCCTTCGTCTCGGCAGAGGTAAGCGCGTCCAGTTGATCGAGGTGACCGCCGAGCCAGAAGCCGACCGCGTTCTCGACGTACACGCGGAGGATGGTCACGCCCTTGCACATGTCCGGGTTCGAGCGGTGGTTGCTGCACAGGACCGAGGACTTGCCATCTGGGCGCTTGAACGAGTCCACGTAGGTCGGTCCGCCGCAGAGACCGCACTTGACGAGCCCGGCCAGCCACCACCGCTCACCAGCGCCGGACGCCTTCTTGCCCAGGCCAGCGCGCTTTTCACGCTCTGCGCGGTAGGCGAGCCACTGCTGCTCGGTGATGATCGGTTCGTGCGCGCCGCGCAGGTCGCGCAGGTCGTCCTCCTTGCTGATGAACCCCGCGACGAAGCCGTTGTCCATGAAGCGGTTGAGGGTGCGGACGCTCCAGTCGTTCAGCAGCACCTCGCCGTTTACGGTGCGTTGCACCTTCCAGCCACCCGCGTTGATCCAGCGCACTAACTGGGTGAAGCCCTCGCCTCGCGTGTAGCGGCGGTAGAGCTCGCGGACGACCTCTGCCTCGTCGTCGTGGACGACGAACGCGCGGGCCTCGTCGTCCCAGCGGTAGCCGAACCGGTGCGACCGTCCCTTGGGCAACCCTGCTTCGATCCGGCGCTCGTGTGCCCGTTGCCAGTTCTCCTTAACGCGCTTGGAGTAGGCCACGTCGAAGATCGTGTGGATGCCGTACGTGATGTAGCCGGCGTAGGTGCTGCGGTCGATCCGGCCACCGTCCGCGACGGCATGCCACTCCGCGCCAAGCACGTCGAGGACGTCGAGGTACTCGGCACGGTCGCGTTCGTCACGAGACAGTCGACTGGTCCACAGCGTGACCAGGACGTCAGCGTCGTCGTTCTCGATCACCCTCAGCGCTGCGTCGAGGCCGGGGCGCTTGGATCGATCCAGCAGGCCAGACCTGCCGTCGTCGGTGAGTTCGTCCACGACGGTCCAGCCACGTTCGGCCGCGTACGCACGCCCTCGTCCGAGTTGATCCGCCACCGACGCGGACTGTTCCTCGGTACGGTCCTGCCGGTTGCTCTTGCGTGCGTAGATGACTGCTCGGTCTGCCATGTTCTCTGATTGTATCCGAGCAGGTGTCAACTTCTTAGACACGGATCGCGAGGCGGGCGCCGTTGACCGTCCAGGACTGCCGCGCCTCGAGCTCGCCGCGGGCGCGCAGGTCGTCGCGCAGGAACTGGGACAGCGTGCGGAGCAGCCGGCCGAGGTCGGTGCCGCCCACGTCGCGGGTCAGCCGCAGCGCCTCGACGAGCCGATCGGCCACCGGGTCCGCGAGCCGGGCTTTGAGTAGGTCGAGCGAGTCGGTGAAGCGGCCGGAGGCACGGTAGTCGCGGGCGAACTGTCCGAACTCGCCCCGCAATTGCTCGGGGCCGCGGTCGGCGAGCGCGATCAGGGATTCCGGCAGCGAGAGGCCGGCGCGAATACCGGAGGCGAGGTCGTCGACCACGTCGGGCCAGAGCGCCCGCAGCGCGGTGCGCCGGCGGCGCGCCTTGGATCGCACGTAGGCGGTCGGGGCTGCCCCGGCGATGACCGCGAAGCACACCGCGATCGGCGGCGTGAGCGTCAGTGCCAGCACCACGAGAAGCACCGCGAGCGCGAGCCCGATCGAGGTGCCCACGAACGCTGCCACCGACACCCCGGGCATCCCGGCCTGCGTGAGCATGTCTCGCGCGCGGGTGCGCCATGCGGAGGGAACCGGCTCGCGGCGTGGCCAGAACGACCACCAGATGCAGAGCAGCCCTGCCCCCAGCAGCAACCCCGCAGCCGTGCCCATCAGCGGCTCACCCCGCGTGCGCCAACAGTGCGTGCAGGTCGAAACCGGCGCGCCGGAACCGGTCCTCGTGGGGCGGGTAGCCGTCGCCGCGCACCAAGTGATCGTCCCGCCGCTCGAACAGCGACGACGTCTCGATCATGCTGTTCTCCACGCGGCCTGTCAGCGCCACGATCTCCCGGGTGCGCCGGGCGCCGTCACGGTCGAGATCGAGGTGCACCACCACGTCCACCGCAGCCGCGACGGTGGGCACCACGAACCGGTCGGAGACGTTCTCACCCGCGAGCAGCGGGAGCGTGCACATCTTGGTGACCGCCTCGCGCGCGGAGTTCGCGTGGATCGTGGCCATGCCGGGGTTGCCGGCGTTGAGCGCGATCAGCAGGTCGAGCGCCTCGGCCTCCCGGACCTCGCCGATGATGATCCGGTCCGGGCGCATCCGGAGCGCTTCCTTGACGAGCCGGCGCAGCGGGATCTCGCCGGCGCCCTCGAGGTTGGGCTGTCGGCACTGCATCGCCACGACGTCGCGGCCGGCGAGCCGCAGCTCGAACACCTCCTCGCACGTGATGACGTGCTCGTGGCTGGGGATGCTCCCCGCGAGCGCGTTCACCATCGTGGTCTTCCCGGCCTGCGTGGCTCCGCTGACCAGCACGTTCAGCCCGGACGCCACCGCGGCGTCGAGGAACGCCGCTGCCTGCGGGGTGAGCGAGCCCAGCGCCACCAGATCCTGCAGCCGACTGGCGCGCGCCACGTATTTGCGGATGTTGACGGCCCAGTGGGTGCGCGTGACGTCGGGGATGACGGCGTGCAGCCGCTCCCCGGTGGGCAGCGAGGCGTCCACGAACGGGGTGGACAGGTCCAGGCGCCGCCCGCTGGTGCGGAGCATCCGCTCCACCAGGTCGCGCACCTGCCCGGAGGTGAGCATCGTGGTCGTCAGCTCCGAGCGGCCGGACCGCGCGATGAACACCTTGCCCGGTTCGTTGATCCAGATCTCCTCGATCGCCGGGTCGTCGAGGTACTTCTGCAGCGGTCCGAGCCCGACCACGGCGTCATGCAGCGCCTTGGCCGCCTCGTCGGGGTCGGCGAGCCGGGGGACCCGACCGAGGAGAGCGCGGTCGTCGTAGTCCGCCACCGCCTCCGCGATCAGTACACGCGTGGCCTCGGCATCCGTGCTCGGATCCAGGCCACGCCGACGGATCAGCTCGCGCACCTCGGTCTCGAGGATCGCCACCC
>NZ_JBMDXJ010000028.1:0-2746 GCF_048594945.1 Pseudactinotalea sp.
CCGGATGAGCTGCGCGCTCCTGGACACCGGATGAGCTCGTTGATCGCCACTCGCGAGACCGTGCAGGAGGCGATCGCGTCCCTACCGGAGCACTACCGGGAGGCGGTCTCGCTGCGAGATCTGCACGGGTTTGCGTACGCCGAGATCGCCGAGCGCCTCGGGCGAGCGGAAGGCACGGTCAAGGCGCAGGTCTCCCGTGGCCGCGCGCTGATCGCCGAGCGCATGGCCGACCTAGGGCCTTCGGCGGTTGAGCGGTGAGCGGTGAGCGGCTCGGCCGCTACCGCCTGGACGGAGTCATCGGGGTGGGCTCGTTCGCGACCGTGCACCGGGCGCACGACGCGGCTCTCGACGATGAGGTCGTGGTCAAGGTGCTCGCGGAGAACCACAGCCTCAACCCGCAGATCCGCGAGCGATTCCTGGCCGAGGGGCGAACGCTGCGCCGGGTCGCCAGCGCGCACGTGGTGGCGGTGCACGACATCGGAGAGTCCGACCGTCAGCAGCCGTACCTGGTGCTGGAGCACGCGGACCGCGGAACGCTCGCGGCGCGCGTGGAGGCGCTGCGGGCGGCGGGCCGAGTCGCCACGGCAGCCGATGTCCTCGCCCTCGCGAGGCCGCTCGCTGCGGCGGTGGAGGCGGTGCATGCCCGAGGGATCGTGCACAGGGATCTCAGCCCCGGCAACGTGCTGCTCTCCTCGGTCGGCGCGAGCGACCAGCTCGACGCCGGGACCGCACGAGCCAGCCTGGTGCAGGCCGACGAACGGCTCGTCGTCGCCGATCTCGGGATGTGCAAGGACCTCGCACGCAGCTCCGGTCTGACGGTGGCGAGCGGCACCGTCGGCTTTCGTGCGCCTGAGCAGGATGGCCCGGGTGTGGTGGACATCCGCGCGGACATCTGGGCGATGTCCGCGCTGCTGCTGTGGGTGTGCGAGCGCATGCGCGCCGACGCTGACCAGCTGCCTGCCCGGCTGTTCAGGGTGCTCAAGCGTGGTGCTGCGGCCTCGCCACGCAACCGGCACCCCGATGCCCGCCGTTGGCTGGCGGAGGTCGAGAAGGCGCTCACGCCACCGCCGGTGCAGCATGAGGAGCCTGCCCGCGATCGGCCGCGTTCCGGGTGGCTCCCGCGCCGTTCGCGGCGCCTGCTGACGGTCATGATCGTGCTGCTCGCGGTCGGCGCCGGTCTGCTCGGAGGGCTTCGACTGGGCGCCGACCCTGTCGCTGCCCGGTCCGGTGAGGCCGGGGTCTTCATCGACGGGCCCGAGCAGGCCACCGTCGGCGAGAGCGTGACGTTCCGTGCCGTGGTCGACGGGCCCACCACGTGGGTGTGGCAGCTGCCCAACGGCTCCTACGTGGTCGACGAGGAGACGGTCACGCTGACCGCGCGAACCCCGGGAGACGCGCGGCTGGTGCTCCGTTCTCGCACTCCGGATGGTGTCGACCTCGAGGTCGTTCATCTGCTGGAGATCGTCGACTGAACGCTGATGTGAGGCACCTCACAGGTAGGTGCTGCAACTTTCCGTGCGTCCGCAGCGACTCACTCATGTCCGACACACGACGACGCCCGCCGGCGTCAGCAGGGAGAGCACGATGGCCAGCAGAGCAGTCCGGTACCGCTTCAGCGTGGGGCTCGCGATCCTCGGCGCGCTCGCGCTGGGCGGCTGCAGCGACGCCGACGGTGGCTCGGCCGAGTTCGAGGAGCCGACCAGCGCCTCCGCCACGGACGCGGAGGGGTCCGCGACGCCGACACCCGAGAGCGAGGCCAGCGAGTCCTCGACAGCGTCGGGCGATGACGGAGCGAGCGCCGGGGCCACCAGCCTCGACCCTGCCGACGCGGTGGAGGCCCTGACCTACCCGATGCCGGACGGCGACGGCGAGATCACGGTCGGCCTGCACTCGTTGCGCGTGGAGGGACAGAGCATGGTGCTGATGCTCTCCTTCGTCGCTGACTACGAGCACGCGGAGGGCGATGAGCTGACATTCAACGAGATGCACGGCCGCGTGGACAACGCCGGCAACACCTTCATCGCGCCGGTCCTCAGCGATCGCGACAACCTCAAGACCTACCACGTGCTCACGCAGAAGGGCGAGGCGTACACGTATCGGGCGGTGAGCCTGAGCTCACCGTGGTCGACCGACGTCAACGGGCTGCGGCTGACCTCCGGTGAGCCGCTCTTCGTGTGGGCGAACTACGCGTTGCCGGAGGAAGGTACCGAGAAGGTCACCATCAGCATCGACCAGGGCCTGCCGCAGTTCGAGGACGTGGTGATCGAGCGATGAGCGTCGCCGATCGCACCCTGTCCTCACGCCGGGTCGTCCGCGCCACGGTGATCGCGGGGTTCGCGTGCTCGCTCCTCGTCATCGGGCTGGCTCCCGCCGTCGCCGACGACCTTCCGACCTCTCCGCCGGACGAGCCGGAGGGCGGCATCCCCGATCCGTCCGCGCACGTGCTGACCTTTCACCCCGAGGGACACGTTCTTCACTACGCGGCAGAGGCTCACGTCCAGTACCTCGGCGAGGGCACCGACGACGAGCCCAACGTGATCGTGCTGCAGTCGGACATCCTGTTCGACATCAACAGCTGGGAGCTGCCGGACTCCGCCGCCGAGCGAATCGCTGAGCTGGTCGAGGATGCTCCCGAGGGTGCCTCCGTGCAGGTCCAAGGCCACACCGACTCCAACCCGGTGGGCGCCGGTCACGACTTCGACAACCAGGAGCTCTCGCAAGAGCGTGCGCAGGCGGTCGCCGACGC
>NZ_JBMDXJ010000280.1:0-42369 GCF_048594945.1 Pseudactinotalea sp.
GGGTCGATCCTTCCACGCCTCAGGCCGCGTGCGCAGAACGGCCGATCCCTTACCCGGCCGGGACCGCTCGAGCGGCCGGAGGAAGGGGTCCTCAGGCGGGACCGTGCGTGGAATTCCCATAGCCCCCACCCCGCCCCGGCCAGCGCCGTCAACCGGACACCCCGGGAGTGCCGACGGCCCGAGGGGTTCGCACCCCGCGGGCCGTCGGGTCGGGACCGCCAGGGACGTCTGCCCTGGCTCGCCGGGCGGTCATGCCGCGCGGATGATGCTCTCGCGGGCTGCTCGCTCAGCTCGTCGCTGCAGCAGCATCGCCCTCAGGCGGGTGACCTTCCGGAGCGCCTGTGCGCGCCGGACGTCGCGAAGCTGCTCGCGTCGATACTCGTTCTCTGCTGCATAGAACTGTGGTTCCATGACTCTTCCTTCCTCGTGGTGTGACATCCACTCTGTCGGTGAGGGCAGGGTCGGGGCTATGGGAATTCCACGCACGGTCCCGCCTGAGGACCCCTTACCCCCGGCCGCTCGGGCGGTCCCGGCCGGGTAAGGGATCGGCCGTTCTGCGCACGCGGCCTGAGGCGTGGAAGGATCGACCCATGACTCTTCCTCTTCGTCTTGGGTACAAGGCTTCTGCTGAGCAGTTCGGTCCGCGTGAGCTGGTGGAGCTGGCGGTGGCGGCCGAGGGTCACGGGTTCGAGTCGGCCACGGTCTCTGACCACTTCCAGCCGTGGCGGCACGAGGGCGGGCACGCCCCGTTCTCGCTGACCTGGATGGCGGCGGTCGGTGAGCGGACCAGCAGCATCCAGCTCGGAACCTCGGTGATGACGCCCACGTTCCGGTACAACCCCGCCGTGCTGGCGCAGGCGTTCGCCACGATGGGCGTGCTCTACCCGGGCCGGGTGTTCCTCGGCGTGGGGTCGGGTGAGGCGCTCAACGAGATCGCCTCCGGTTGGACCGGCCCGTGGCCGGAGTTCAAGGAGCGGTTCGCCCGGTTGCGTGAGTCGGTCGAGTTGATGCGCGCCTTGTGGACCCAGGACCGAGTCAGTTTCGAGGGTGAGTACTACCGCACCGTGGATGCCTCGATCTATGATCGGCCCGACGGCGCAATCCCGGTCTACGTCGCGGCCGGCGGTCCCATGGTGGCCAGGTATGCCGGCCGTGCCGGCGATGGGTTCATCTGCACCTCGGGCAAGGGTGCCGAGCTGTACGCCGAGAAACTGATCCCGGCTCTCGGTGAGGGCGCGGCCAAGGCAGGGCGTGACGTGCAGGGCATCGATCGGATGATCGAGATCAAGCTCTCCTACGACACCGACCCGGAGGCCGCGCTGGAGAACACTCGGTTCTGGGCGCCGCTGGCGTTGTCGAAGGAGCAGAAGCACGACATCACCGACCCGGTGGAGATGGAACGCGCCGCCGACGCGCTCCCGATCGAGCAGATCGCCTCCCGCTGGATCGTGGGCTCGGACCCCGACGAGGTCGTCGCCGGCATCCGCCAGTACATCGACTGGGGCCTGAACCACCTCGTGTTCCACTTCCCCGGCCACGACCAACGCCGCGCCATGGAACTCTTCGAGCGCGACCTCGCCCCCCGCCTCCGGGGCTGAGGCTTTCAACGCTCTTCCGGCACCAGGCAACCTTCAACGCTGATCCGGCAGAACACCACTTTCAGGCTCTCCTGACTGATCCGTGGGGCGTGGTTACGGACGCGGCGTTGCCGCGAGCGTCATCACGGATCCTCTCGGGCGCCCACGCGCGGGCTGAAGCGTGACTGGCGTGCCATGTCGGCACCTCTGTCACGCCGGTGGCCACCGTGGCGTGACGGGCGTGCCGACATGGCAGCTGAGTCACGCCGACGCGAGCCTGGGCGAGGCACAGCGTTGAGGAAATGACACCAACGGCACGTGGCCCCCGCTTGCGGGCGAAGGGCGTTGAGAAACTGACACCAACGGCACGCCAGCCCCGCAGGCGAGTGCCAACGGCCACCCAGTATCCGCTGACTGCGACCCACGGATCAGTCCGGAGAGCCCGCTTTCAACGCCGTTCCGTCAACGGTCCACATCTCGGACGCCCGGCGTCTCACTCTCGCCGGAACAGCGTTGAAAGCGGTGGGGTGCCGGAAGAGCGTTGAAAGCGGCGCGAGGGTCAGGCGGCGCGGCGCTCGGGGCGCCAGTAGGCGCAGAAGTCGATGCGGTCATTGCGCACGCCCGAGCGTTGGGCGACCTTGCGGACGTCGAGGGCCATCGAGCCTTCGCCCGCGGTGTAGACGTAGTCCGAACGCCCGATCCTGGCGGCCCTGATCCCGCGTAGCGCTGCCTGGCCCGGCAGCTCGTGGGAGTCCCCGCGCACGAGCCAGCGCAGATCCAGCCCTGCCTCGCTGGGCAAGGCGCGCACGTCGTCGTCGTGCGGGACCTCGAGCAGGCAGGTGACGGGCACCCGCCCGTTCACGGATGCGAGGACGCCCTCGACGCCGGGGAGCCCGGTCTCGTCGGCGACGATCCAGATGCGGCCGCCCTCGGCGGCGGCAGTCTCGGCGTCGGCCGGCGCGAACAGCATCCCCTGGTCGAGGAAGCCCACCCGGTCGCCGGCAGACGCCCTGAGCGCCCACGCCGCTGCCGGGCCGTCGACCTCGCCCGACGGGCCGGCGTGCACCACGAAGTCGACGTCGAGCTCCCAGCGCCCCTCATGCTGCCGTGCCTGCCGGACCGTGTAGTTGCGGCACAGCGACCGGCGCACCTCGGGAATCGCGAGCCAGCGCTTGTACCAGCCGTCACCGGTACCGGATGGCAGCTCGAGACCGCCCCGATCGTTCGGGAGGAACAGCCGGAACCACTGGTCGAACCCGACGTGGCGGAACGAGGCGTCGAAGTCCTCACCGCCTGCCAGCCTCACCCGCACGAATGAGCTGCTCACCCGCTCCGAGCCCACCACCTGCAGCTCGTGGACGTGGCCGTCGGTAGGTCGCTGCGGCTTGCTGTCATCGCGCGCCATCAGCTGGTCGCGTCCTCGATCAGGGGAACGATGTTGTCGATCGCGTAGAGGGTGGAGAGCGGCCCTCCCATGGAGTAGGAGCTGGACAGGTCGCCGTCGAGCACCACGAACCGGCCGTCCTGAACCGCCGGAATCTGTTGCCAGAGCGGGTCATCGGTGATCTCGGTCGTCTCGATGAAGATCGGGAACGCGACGATCAGGTCGGCGTCGAGCAGGTCGAGCTGCTCGCTGGAGAGGTCCACGGAGAAGCCGCTGGAACCGACCGGGAGCGCCGCGATCTCCGGCGACTGCACGAAGCCGAGGTTCTCCAGGAAGCCGACCCGCTCGCTCCCCTCGATGTAGGCGCCCCAGCCCTCGGAGGTCTTGGTCGCGGCGGCGATCGTCTGCCCCTCCCACTCCGGGTGGCCCTCGGCGGCGGCGGCGAACGCTTCAGACACCTGGCCCAGCAGCTCCTCGCCCTCGTCGGGAACGCCCAGCGCACTCGCGATCAGGCCGACCTGCTGCTCCATCGTGACGAGGTAGGACTCGCCGCCCTCGGGCACCCCGACCGTGGTGGCGATCTGGCTCAGCCGGTCGTAGCGCGCCTGGTCACCGGAGCTCTTGACATCGAGGATCAGGTCGGGCTCCAGTGCGCCGATCGCCTCGAACGAGGGCTCGAGGGTGGCGATGATCTCGGGCGCCTCGTCGTACAGCCCCTCGGCCCAGGGGCCCACGCCCTCGCCGCCGAAGCCGAGCCAGTCGGAGGCTCCGACCGGCTGGAACCCGAGCGCCAGCGCGATCTCGGCGTCGCCCCACCCGATCGCGACGATGCGTTCGGGCTGCTCCTCGACCGTGACGTCACCGAACGCCGTGGTGACCGTGACCGGGAAGGTGCCCTCCGCCGTCGTGACATCGCCACCGCCGCCGGTCGTGGTCGGGTCCTCGGCGGGACCGCCGGAGGAGCATGCCGCGAGGGCGAGCAGTACTGCGGTCGCAGCGAGGACGGCACGGAACGGCTTCATGTGGAGCTCCTGGCGGGGACGTCGTGATGGGACCACTGGTCGCGGATTCGCAGACCCAGACGTGGTCTCGATGCGAAAGGTTAGCCTAACCTTATTCCTCGTGACCACCCACGTGAGTGCCGCGGATGCCGACGCCGCGCTCGTTGCTGATCGGCGCCGCGACCGGCCGGTCTCGCTCCGTGTGGTCGCGCTGCTGCTCGCCCTGGCGGCGCTCGTCGCCGTCGTGATCGCGAGCATCCTCGTGGGGAGCCGCGATCTCGATGTCGCCACCGTGGTCCGGGTCCTCCTCGACCCCGACGCGGCGGACCCGGGCGGCGTGATCCGGCTGAGCCGCCTGCCACGCACAGCGATCGGACTCGTGACCGGCCTGGGCCTCGGCCTGGCAGGCGCGTTGATCCAGGCGGTCACCCGGAACCCGCTGGCCGACCCTGGCATCCTCGGCGTCACGGCAGGATCCGGTTTCGCGGTGGCGATCGCGGTCAGCGTGCTGGGCCTGACGCGCCCGTCGCAGTTCATCTGGTTCGCGTTTCTCGGCGCGCTGCTGACCACGGTCGCGGTCTATGCGGTCTCGGCGTCGAGCCGCGGGTCGACCTCGCCTGCGCGACTGGTACTGGCCGGGATGGCGCTCTCGGCCGTGCTCAGCGGCATCGTCACCGCGATGGTGCTCGCCGATCCTCGCGGCTTCAACGCGATGCGCGCCTGGGAGGCCGGGTCGCTGGAAGGCCGCTCCTGGACCGGGTTCGGAATCATCGCCACCTGCATCGGGGTCGGCGCGGTGCTGGCACTGGCCCTGGGACCCTCGCTCAACGCCGTGGCACTGGGCGACGACATGGCTGCCGCACTCGGTGCGCGGGTCGGCACGATCCGCACCTTCGCGATCATCGCGGTCACCTTGCTCGCCGGTGGTGCCACGGCACTCGCCGGCCCGATCGCATTCGTGGGCCTGATGATCCCGCACGTGGCGCGCTGGATCGCCGGTCCCGACCAACGCTGGATCCTCACCCTGACGGCGCTGCTCGCGCCGATCCTGCTGCTCGCCTCCGACATCGTGGGCCGCATCGCGCTCCCGCTCGACGAGCTCCCGGTCGGTATCGTCACGGCGTTCATCGGGGCACCGGTACTGATCGCGCTGGTCCGTCGGACCAAGGTGAGCGGGCTGTGAGCGCCACGACGACCGCCGCCCGGGTCTCGGGCGAGTCCAACCCGATCCGCCGACGGCGCACGGTCACCCTGGTGCTTCTCCTCGCCACGGTGATCCTCGCCCTGGTGGGACTGCGCTTCGGCGACGACCCGATGTCGCTCGGTGAGGTGCTGGCCGCGATCGCGGCGGGTCCTGACGGCGGCTACCAGTCGACCGTGGTGCTGCTGTGGCGCGCGCCTCGTGTGGTGGGCGCGATCTGTTTCGGCGCCGCCCTCGGCATCGCCGGAGCGCTGTTCCAGACCCTCACGCGTAACCCGCTCGGATCGCCGGACATCATCGGCTTCACCACCGGCGCGTACACCGGCGCCATCATCTCGGTCACGGTGGTCGGGACCGCCTTCATGTCGACGGCGACCGGTGCCCTTCTCGGTGGGTTCGCCACCGCCGTCGTGGTGTACCTGCTCGCCTACCGCGGTGGCCTGAGCGGGTTCCGCCTGATCATCGTGGGCATCGGCGTGACGGCGATGCTGTCCGCATTCAACACCTGGCTGCTGCTGCGCGCCCAGACCGAGGTGGCGATGACCGCCTCGATCTGGGGGGCGGGGTCCATCAACCTGGTGTCGTGGTCGGCGGCCGCGCCGGTGCTCATCACGCTCGCGGTGCTCGCGCCGGTGGTGATGCTGACTGCGCCGAGCCTGCGCCAGCTGGAGCTCGGCGACGACGCGGCCCGCGCGCACGGCGTGGCGGTCGAGCCCGTGCGACTGCTGGTCCTGGCCGTCGGGGTGGCCCTGACCGCCACGGTGACTGCGGCCGCCGGCCCGATCGCCTTCATCGCGCTGGTCGCCCCGCAGGTGGCACACCGGCTGACCCGGAGCGCCGGGCTTCCGCTGCTCGGCTCCGCCCTCGTGGGCGGCATGCTGCTGCTGCTCGCCGACCTGGCGGCGCAGTTCGTGGTGCCGATGCCGGTGCCGGTGGGCGCCGTCACCGTGGTCGTCGGCGGGCTGTACCTGATCGCACTGCTGGTCGTCGAGGCAAGGAGACGCCGTTCATGACCGCCGCTCCCACGGACAGGCCGCCGTCGCGGCTCTTCACCGACGCCGTCACACTCGCCTACGACCAGCGGGTCATCTCCACCGACCTGTCGGTCAGCGTGCCCGACGATGCCTTCACGGTCATCGTGGGTCCCAACGCGTGCGGCAAGTCGACGCTGCTGCGCTCACTGGCCAGGCTGCTGCGCCCCACCACCGGAACCGTGGTGCTCGATGGCCGGGCCATCTCGAGCTATCGCGCCAAGGAGGCCGCCCGCATGGTCGGCCTGCTCCCCCAGACCGCGATCGCACCCGATGGCATCACCGTGGCCGACCTCGTGGGTCGTGGCCGGTTCCCGCACCAAGGTCTCGTGCGGCAGTGGACGCCCGCCGACAGCGACGCCGTGCAACGTGCGATGGCGGCCACCGATGTGACCGCGCTCGCGCACCGGCACGTCGACGAGCTCTCGGGCGGGCAGCGGCAGCGCGTCGGGGCAGCCATGGCGCTCGCGCAAGAGACGCCGATCCTGCTGCTCGACGCGCCCACCACGTACCTCGACATCGCGCACCAGATCGAGCTGCTCGACCTGTTCGCGCGGCTGCACCGGCAGGGCACCAGCGTGGTGGCGGTGCTGCACGATCTCAACCACGCCGCCCGCTACGCGACCCACCTGATCGCCATGCGCGAGGGTGCGGTCGTGGCGGAAGGCCCGCCGTCGCAGGTGTGCACGGCCGAGATGGTCGAAGAGGTGTTCGGTCTGCCGTGCGTGGTGATCCCGGATCCGGTGACCGGCACGCCGCTCGTGGTGCCGCGGAGCAGCCCGGAGCGCTGATGCCTCACTCGTGCCTGAGCATCACCACGCGCCGCAACCCGAGCTGGGCCAGGACACCGAGCGCGGCGACGACCACGAACATCGGGATCGGGTAGAGGAGGCCGAGCGCCCCGCCGCTGTCCGCGAACTGGAAGCCCTGCGAACCGAGCAGTCGGATGACGACGCTCGGGGCGGTGAGGTTCTCCTGCGAGCTGTTGACCACGTAGGAGGGCAGCAGCGACTGCGCCTGCGTCACCAGAAGCACCGCAGCGGCACCGAGCGCTCCGGCGCCGACCACGCCCCGCATCGACTGCGGCGCGCGCTGGCGCATCCCCGCAAAGAGGAGAGCCAGAACCACCACGGCGCCGACCACGACCGCCGGGCTCGGGATCTGTCCCACCCACGAGTCGAGCAGACCCAGGTCTCGGGTCGCGGTGAAGTGCTGGAGCATCAGCGGTCCCGGCCCGACGAACAACCAGGGCGCCAGCGGCAGCAACAACCACAGGCTCGCGTTCCCTGCGGGCCGGCACCATCCGATCGCGAACGCACCGATCAGGGCCACGGCGACCTGGATCAGGGTGCCGAGCGCGGCGGGCAGCCATGTCGAGATGGTGACCTGCAGCGAGGAGACCGTGGGGTCGGGCGGCGAGCTGAGGCTGCCGAGCAGCACCGGTGCGTGCAGCACCAGCATCACGACCAGCACGATCGCTGCCGCGATGATGCCCACGATCCCAGCGGTACCGGTGGGTCGCGACGGGCCGCCCGGCGCTACCGGATCCGCCACCGCGCCACCCTCGCGCACTCCCAGGTGCATCCGGCCGAGCAGCAACGCCAGCATCGCGACCATGCCGAGCACGCCCGCGAGCAGCAGCAGCACCCCGCTGGTGGCTGAGCCGCGCCCCCAGTCCAGCATCACGAATCCCTGCTGGTACGCGAGGTAGAGCGGCGTCATCGTGCTGTTCTCGGGGCCGCCGCCGGTGAGCACGAGCGGCAGGTCGAGCAGTTGCGGGCCGAGCGCGAGCATGCCCGTGAACCCCACCGCGAGCACGATGGCGACGCCGCGGCCAGGCGTGTCGCCGCCCAGCACCGCAGCGAAGGCGGTGGCGAAGGCGGCCGTCAGCAGCGGCAGCGCCGCGAGCGTCACCGAGACGATGACCAGCATCTGTGCGTCAGCTGGGCTCCGGATCCCCTCGCTCGCGAGGTACCGCGCGAGGCCGATCCCGAGCGGGACGAACAGCGCGCCGGTGACGCCCACGAGGATGCGGATCGGGCGAGCCAGTCCCTGCTGGGGTGTCATCCCCGCACCGATCGCGAGCCCCAGCACGGCCGCTGCGACTGTCACCGGCAGCACGGCCAGCAGGCTGAATCCGAGCGCCGGCATCAGCTGCGGCATCACGTCGGCCCAGTTCTGCAGCCCGACCGACTCCCCGGAACCCATGAACGGGTTGCCGCTCGAGGTGCTGTCCACCATCGTGGCGATCGTGGGGATCAACAGCTGCCAGATCACCAGCGCGTAGAGCAGAGCGACCCCGATCCAGCCAACCGCTCGCACGTTCGACGGCGGAGCGCCGCCCGGGTACGCGGCCGCGCCACCCGAGGTGGAGGCGTAGGGCGAGTAGGACGGTTCGCTCGGCGTGCCTGCGTGCTCACCGCCCGGCGCCGTCCCGTACGGGCCCGGGCCGGGCCGATAGGTGCCGTCTACGGGCTGGTGAGCACCGCCGTCGGGCTCGTTCGAACCGGGACCGGTGGGTGGCGCGGACATGGGGGTCCTCTCCGTCAACAGGGCCACCAACCTACGCAGGTGGTCAAGAACCGGCCATGGACAATGCTGCCCATGCGCGAGGATGGGCCGATGACGTGGAGCGAGTCGCAACCCGATGTGCTCGGCGGCGAGTGGAGCGCGCGCACCCTCGAGCTCACCGACGAGAACGGTCCGGGCATCGCTACGCTCGTGCACCGTGCTGACGCCGGGAGCCGGCCGCGCGCGATGCTCTACGTGCACGGGTTCGTGGACTACTTCTTCCAGGATCACCACGCGCAGGAGTGGATCGACCACGGCTACGACGTGTACGCGCTGGACCTGCGCGACTACGGCCGGTCGATCCGCCCCGGCCGCACCCCGAACTGGATCACCGACCTGCGCGACTACGACACCGAGATCGACGCCGCGCTCGCCTTCGTCAGGTCGCAGGGGCACGAGGTCGTGGTGCTCGACGGCCACTCCACCGGCGGCCTGATCGCCGCCCTCTACGTGCACGATCACCCTGGGTCGGTGGACGCGCTCGTGCTCAACAGCCCGTGGTTCGACCTCAACGCCTCCTGGTTCGAGCGGGTCGTCGCGACCAGGGCGATCGATCGGCTCGGCCTCACGCACCCCACCCTGCAGGTCGCCTCCCTCGGTGAGCCGTACGGCCGGTCGATCCACGCGAGCTCCGGCGGCGAGTGGGACTTTCACCTGCCGTGGAAACCGCACGAGGGGTTCCCGGTGCTGGCCGGCTGGCTGCGGGCGGTCCGACGTGGCCACGCGCGCCTGGCACAGGGCCTCGCGATCGTGGTCCCGGTGCTGGTGGCGACCTCGGGCCGCAGCGGCGACCGCACCAGGCCCACCGAGCAGGACCTCGCCGGTAGCGACGTGGTGCTCAACGTGCAGCACATGTGGAAGCGTGCGCCGCTGCTCGGACCGCGTGTGCGCGTGCTCCGCGTTCCGGGTGGGCGACACGACCTCACGCTCTCCGAGCCCGCCGTCCGCGCCCGCTATTCCGCGTCGCTGTTCGACTGGTTGGAGCGGGTGCTGCCCTGAGTGCGGCTCCCCTACAGTGACGTGCGATGACGCAGACCGTCGCGGCACCACCCGAGCAGCAGTCGTGGTCACAGCTGCTGGGGCTCGGACTGCTGCGCACGAGCTGGCGGCTGTTCGCCGCCCACTGGTGGCAGCTGGTCGCGGTCGCCGCCTGCGCGTACGTGGCGCACGACCTCGTGATGCGGCTGGCGCTGCTGGCCTACCGCGCTGGCGCGCTGCCGGGACTGCTGGTGTTCTCGCTCGTGCCGCTGGTCCCTCTGGTGGCGATCGTGCTGATGCTGCTGGTGCTGCGTCAACGGCAGGGGACGCGCGGCGGGGTGGCCGCGTTCGTTGCCGCGATCGGCAGCGTGCTGGTGCCGTTCCTCGTGGTCTACGAGAGCCAGGGCGATTTCACTGACGATCTGAGCGAGTTCCTGTACGGCGGCTTCCAGGACGTCGCCGACGAGCAGATGGCGCTGGGGTTCGCCGGCGAGGAGACCGACCCGAACGCCTACGACCACCTGGCTATCGACACCAGCGCTCCGCTGGTCCTGGCCGTGGTGGTGCTCGCCTTCCTGCTGCGCGCGGTCGGTGCCCGACTCGCGGCCAAGGACACCCTGTGGGAGGGCAGCGGCGCCAAGCGCGGGTTGCGCACGACCTTGCACTCGCTGGTCGGGTACGCGGAGATCGTCTGGATCGTGGTCGGTGCCGCCGTCATCAACACGACGATCCGGGGCCTTCACGACTGGTGGCAGGGACGCCGCCTCGGGCGCGCTCTCGCGGACTGGTGGGAGTCCGTCACGATCTCGCTCCCGACCTTCGGGACGATCGGGGAATGGCTCGTCACCGCCGTCGGGACAGTGCTCGACGGCGTGGTGACCGGCTTGGTCACTCCGCTCGCCTGGTTGGCGATCGGGGTGGTGATCTACGGCCTGTCGGCCGCCGACAGCATCTCGGAGGACGAGGTGGTCGATGCGGTGCGGCGGCAGTCGCGCCTGCAGAAGGTGACGCAGCGGGTCGACCCTGCTGTGGTCACGCTCGCGTGGCGCAGGATCGCCGACACCGAAGGGCACTTCGGCGCGCTGCTCGGCGGTGTGGCGATGATCCTGCGGTCGCGGTTCGCGCCGGTGCTGGTGTTCTGCCTGCTGTACACGGCGTTGTCGACCTGGCTGCCGTACCTGCTGTGGGATCTCGCCCGGACCTTGCTGAGCCGGATCGACTACATCGACTGGCTGGCACTGTACGGACCGATCCAGGCCGTCTCGCAGATCGTCGTCCTGTGCGTGACGGCCCCACTGCTCGCGGCGTTCGCCGACGCCCTGCTCACCCGGTTCGGCGCCCGGTCGCAGCTGCGGCTGGCCGATCAGGGGATCGGGAGCTCGATGTAGTCGGGGTTCAGGCTCGATGCGATGACGTGCACGGAGACCGGTTCGGCATCAGCCGGCACCAGCACGAGCAGCGCCTGCTCGGGCGGGATCTCGTCCGAGGGTCCGGGCGCCGCGCAGGCGTACCTGAACTCGTACCCGTCCACGAAGTTGTCCACGAAGTAGTTGGCGTAGAACTGGCGCCCTTGCGCATCGACGAGCAGGGCGTCGCAACTCACGGCCCCCTCGTGGGTGGACTCGGTGGCGAGGACTACCCGCCAGGCGTGAAACCCTGCCGGGGGCTGCCAGTCGCTGCCCGGCAGGGATGGGCTGTCCCCCAGGTCGGTCGCTTCCACGAGCGAGACCGTGATGCCGTGCATGCTCGCTGCGCCGGACTGGTCCACGGCGGCGGGCTGGCTCGGCTGGTTGGTACGCCAGGTGGTGCGGGCGTAGTCGGTGGCGATCCAGGCGGTCGCGAGCAGCCCGACCACCAGCACGGCGACCTGCGCCGCCAGCCAGATCCTGGCCCGCCGCTGCTGGGGCGACCGCACCGGCGCCGGCGGCACGGCCTCGCCCCACACCTGCGGATCCGGCGCGTTGACCTCGGCGATCCCACGCGGCGGGGTGGCGATCTCCGCCTCGGGACGCGGCTCCTGCTGACTCATCGGTCCCCCACCGCCAGGGTCTCCTGCTCGGCGATCTCCAGCACGTCCACCACGTCGCCGGCCTCGAGGTCGAGCGGGATGCGCGCGTACTGGGTGGGCATCGGACCGTAGATCTGGATGCCGGGATCGAAC
Organism: Pseudactinotalea sp.; assembly: GCF_048594945.1. Classification (NCBI taxonomy): domain Bacteria; kingdom Bacillati; phylum Actinomycetota; class Actinomycetes; order Micrococcales; family Cellulomonadaceae; genus Pseudactinotalea; species Pseudactinotalea sp. The sequence continues at coordinate 11,905 of NZ_JBMDXJ010000280.1, forward strand.
ACCAACGTGAGGTCTTCGAGCGCATCCGGTGCCACCTCGAACGCCAGGTCACCGCGGATCCACACGTCGGGTCCGGCGAGCCAGGTACTGGAGAACGTGCGGTTGGAGACCGGGAACTCGCGCCCGTCGCCGGATCGCAGCACGAGGCGGGAGCCGCTCGGGACGCGCGGCTTGTCGGTGGTGGCGTAGGAGAGGTGGACGACCACCCACACACCGTCGGTCTCGGTGGGAGGCGGCGGCTCGAAGCGGCAGCACTGGACCACGCTGGTAGCCGCGTCCACCCCACTGACGTGCAGCGTGAACGGGTGGGCGCTGACGTCCTCGCCGATCTGGCCGGTGTTCGCGGTCGGCCCGAACGGCAGCAGCCGCGCGTCGGCGATGTTCGTGAGGACGCCGAGGGCGACCGCGACCACCGCAAGCCCCGCGATGACCCAGCGGCGCCGCATCAGAACTCGTCCTCGGGTTCGAACAGCGGCGGCGGCAGCTGGGTGCGGGGCAGCTCCACGGTCCACACGTCACCGAGCGACATCCACCGGTTCTCGTTCGACATCGGGCCGAACGTCCACATCGACTCGGTCATCGTGGCTGTGAGCGTCTCGGGCACCGACTCGGCGTCGGCGATCGGCCACAGCAGCGCGACCTCGGTGCGCACGCTGGGCAGTGCGTTGCTTCCCATGGTGCCGTCGGCCACTCGGTAGGCGTCGGACGGCACCACGTCGGTCGCGGACAACAAGGCACCCTCGGCGAGCTGCGGAACGAGAGCGTCGCTGGCCGGGCCGGGGAACGTGAGCGAGATCGGGGAGTCCGTGGTGTTCTCGACCTCGACGATCACCCCCAGCCACGCGGTGGCACCGTCGATGAGCTCGAGGTCCGACCGGCTGGTCTCGTCGGAGACGAAGTACGCCTGCGGCCGGATGGTCATCGGCCCGAGGTCGATGTCCTCGCCGGGGGTGGCGTCGTAGCTGCGCGCCTCCGCCTCACCGAACCCCCCGAGCGCCGCCAGGATCACCGGGACCAGCAGCAGCCCACCCACGAGCAGCCGCCGCGGCCAGGTAGCGAGCAGCAGCGTGAGCACGGTCCGCGCCGTGATCGCCCCCGCTTCCATGCTCACGCCCGCAGACTACCCACGGGACCCCCCGCCCCTCCCGCGGAGCGGTGACCCTGGTCCCACCTTTCCCGCGGAGCGGTGACTCCAGTCCCACCGAGGCGGGCCGCGTGGGACCAGGTTCACCGCTGCGGCGTGACGAGTGGTGACCGCACGATGGGGAGTGTTGTCCGCAGCCTCGCGCAGACCTGACCCGCCGGGCGCCTATCATCGGCGCAGCACTCACACGATCCGAGAGGACCGCATGGCTACCAAGACCGTCACGCTGCTCGTCGACGACATCGATGGCGGTACCGCGGACCGTACGGTCGAGCTCGCACTCGACGGCGACCGCTTCGAGATCGACCTCTCCACAGCGCACCACCACGAGCTCGTGCGTGACCTCGCCCGGTACATGGCGGTGGCACGCCGTGTCGGCGGCGGCGCGGATGAGGGTGCTCCCACGCCGTACTACAGCACCACCAAGGCCGACCCCCGCGCCGTGCGCGAGTGGGCCCGTGCCAACGGCATCGACCTCCCGCAGGGCAAGCGTGTCCCGAAGGACGTCATCGAGCAGTTCCACGCCGCGGGGAACTAGCACCCACCTCACCGCCAGCCCGCCGAGATCACAGATCTCGGCAGCCTGGGTGGCTGAGCCGGCTATCGGGTCAGGCGTTCGGCGAGCCCGGATGCTCGTGGCACGTCCGTGCCGACGGCGGCTCTCACCGAGTCCTCGGTGCCCACCACGCGTACGCGGTGGGTCGCGCGGGTCACCGCCGTGTACAGCAGCTGGCGGGTGAGGAGCCGGGATGCGTCGTCAGGGAGCAGCACCGTGACATCGCGAACCTGACTGCCCTGGCTGCGGTGCACGGTCATCGCGTGGGCTGAGCGGACATCCGGGAGCCGGCCGATGGCCAGCCGCCGGGGCGCATCCGTGCCGCCCGAGGCCAGCACCGCCTCCAGCCGCATCTGGTCCTGGTCCTCGACCGCGACCACCACCGCGAGGTCGCCGTTGTACAGCCGCAGCCCGTAGTCGTTCTCGGCGACGATCACCGGGCGGCCCGCGTACCAGGTGCCCAGCGACCCGCGCTGCTCGGCATCGGCGAGGGCGCGCTCGATCCGGCGGTTCCAGTAGCCGGCGCCGAACGGCCCCTCACGGTGAGCGCACAGCAGGCGGTGCTCGTCGAGCAGCTGCAGCGCCCCTGCCGCGTCACCATCCAGGGCCGCCCGGCGCATTGCCACCGCGTGCGTGATCAGCTGCTCCTCGACATCCGCGGCGCGTTCCACGAGCTCGATGCTCGGGTCGCTGCCGCCACCACCCTGCTCGAGCAGCTCGAGCACACGGTCCGGTTGGTCATCACGGATCGCCGTGGCGAGGTCTCCGATGTCGCTGCCGAATCGGTGGCTGTGGGTCAGCGTGCGCACCTGGGCCGGGCCGTGCTCACCCAGACCGGCGACGAGATCGCCGAGCACGGCGCCGGCGTCCACCGAGGCGAGCTGATCGGCATCCCCCACCAGCACGAGCCGGGCATGAGGCCGCATCGCGTCGAGCAGCCGCGCCATCAGCGTGAGCGAGACCATCGAGGTCTCGTCGACCACCACCACGTCGTAGGGGAGCCGGTTCGCGCGGTGGTGCCGGAAGGTGCGCCGTGCCGGCATCCAGCCGAGCAGTCGGTGCACCGTGGATGCCGACAGCGCCGCCACCCGCTCCTTGACCTCGCCCGCGGGGAAGTCCGCGCGGGAGGTCGCCTGGGTGATCGCCTCCCCCCTCCGGGCTGCCGCGCGCCCGGTCGGGGCTGCGAGGGCTACGCGCAGGCCGGGCTCACGCTCGAGCAGCACGCCCAGCAGCCGCGCGATCGTGGTGGTCTTGCCGGTCCCGGGACCGCCCGTGACCACCGTGGTCCACGCGTGGCAGGCGGCCTCGGCGGCGGCACGCTGGTCGGCGTAACCATCGGTCTCGCCCTCGGCCGCCGCCGGGAAGTACCGGGCGAGCGTCTCCTCCACCCCGTGCGGCAGCGACGGCGCCGCCTCGCCCCTGGCCCGCAGATCCCGCACGACCTGGCCCTCCTCGGCCCAGTAGCGGTCGAGATAGAGCCGGTGCTCGTCGAGCACGAGCGGGGTCACGGCGTCGCTGGCCGCCTCGCGCACGAGCGGTGAAGCGAGCAGAGCCGCCCGCCACTGATCGGCCCCCCACGCGTGCTCCCCCAGCAGCTCGGCCACGCGCGGGCTGTCCAGGTCGAGACAGACCGACCCCTGTCGGACCGCCCGGACCGTCAGCGCCGCCGCCACGAGCACGCGCTCGTCCTCGCAGCCGCCGAGCGCCGCGAGCCGGCGTGCCACGTGCACGTCCGCTGCCGCGAGCCCGTCGGGGTGGTTGAGCTCGGCGAGCAACCCGCTCGCCGACCGCGCCATATCGCGCCCGAACGGATCGACCTGTTCGTTCGCACTCTCGTTCGCCGGAGCCGACGCCGTCATGCCACCGCCTCCACGCCGTCGAGCAGGTCCGAGATCTCCGTGACCAGACCGGCCGGGGGCCGCCACGAGAACACGCCGCACGGCTGCCCGTCCACGATCGGCGTCTCCGGGCCGCACATCCCGCGCACATACAGGTACAGCACGCCGCCGAGGTGCCGCTCCGGGTCGTATCCGGGCTGCCGCCAGCGCAGGAACCGATGCAGCACCACCGCGTACAGCAACGCCTGCAGCGGGTAGGAGGAGTGAGTCATCGCCTCGGCCAACCGCACCGGTGCGTAGGCGCTCGCGAGCAGCGGCTCGTCGAGCGGCCCCAGCCAGTTCGTCTTGTAGTCGACCACGAGGTAGCGCTCGCCCACCCGCAGCATCACATCGACCGACCCGGTGAGGTAGCCGCGCAGCCGCTGCCCCGCATAGGCCGGGTCGCTGACGACCTCGGCGTACGGCAGCAACGGATCGCCCGCCGGCAGGTGCCGTCGCAGCCGCGGGGCGAGGTCGGCGAGGGTGGGGTCGCCGCCTCCGGGCAGCTCGTCACCCCCGTGCAGGGGCAGCTCGAAGTCGAGCTCCGCCAGGCGGTCGGTGAGCCCGATCTCGCGCAGAGTGGTCCCGGCCAGCGGCCCGAGCGGGGTGTCGCACACGGCGACGAGCGCCTCCGCGAGCCGCTCGACATCGAGCCCGGCCACGGGCCAGCGCACCTGCGCCTCGGCGACCCGCGCGAGCATCTCGGCTCGCAGATCGCCGTCGTGACCCGACGCAGCCGGGTCGGGGTGATCGAGCGCAATGTGCACGAGCGACCCGAAGGTCGCCCCCGCCGGCAACCCCGCCATCGGGGACGGCAGATCTGCCTCGACGACGGCGGTGCTCGCCACCGCGATGTCGGGTTCGTCGTCGCGCGGGGTCTCCTCGGGCTCGCTGGCGATCAGCCTGCTGCCGATCTCCGCCTCGGCCGCCGCACTGAGCGACGTGTACGACGTGCGCCGCCACACCATGTCGATGAGCCGGCTCCAGTGCCGTGCCGTGAGCTCGAGCATCGACGATCCGCCGCCGATCTCGGCGGCCGCGACCGGGTCGGCGGTCTCCACACTGAGGGCACCGATGGCCTCCCACTTCTGGGCGTGCTCCCGGGTGGCGGCATCGTCGAGGATCGGCACCTCGTGCGGCACGTCGGCCGCGCCCGGGGTCCGCCCGAAGATCAGCCGGTGCAGCGGGGAACTGGGAGTGTTGCGACCGCTCGGCAGCCACCACGCCACGACCTGCGACTTCGCGCGGGTGAGCGCCACGTAGGCGAGCCGGAGGTCCTCGCCCAGGTCCTCGGACCGTGCGGCCGCGAGCGTGGACGTGGCGAACGGCGCTCCGCCGACGTCGAGGCAGCGGACGCCGGCCTCGTCGTGGAACAGCGGGAACGTCGGGTCGCCGATGAAGTTGTCGGCGAGGAACGGGAGATAGACGATGCCGAACTCCAGGCCCTTGCTGCCGTGGATCGTGAGCACCTGCACGGCGGCATCGTCGCTGTCGAGGCGCCGCGGCCGCTCGGCAGCAGCCGCTCCCGTGGCACCCTCGCGCATCTGCTCGCGCAGCCAGGTGCACAGCGCGATGACCCCCAGATCGTGCGTGTGGGCGTGCTCGTGCAGCACCTCCGCCACGTGCCGCAGGTCGGTGAGCAGCCGCTCGCCGCCGGTGGTCCCGAGCACGCGCTCGAGCATCCCCGCCCCCGCTGCTGCCTCGAGCACCGCGGCAACCCCGCGCTCGCGCAACAGGTCGCCCCATGCGCGCAGTCGCTCAGCCAGCTCGTTGGTGACGCCTTCGCCGTCGTCGGCTCCCAGTTGTGCCGCGGTCATCCCGAAGAACGCCGTGAGACCGGCGGCACGCACCCGCCCGGAGATCTGCGGCCTCTCGATCGCCTCGAGCAGGGCGAGCCACTGCCGGGCACCCTCGGTCGTGAACACACTGCCGCCGGAGGCGAGCACCACCGGGACGCCGGCCTCGGTGAGCGCTTCCGCCACGAACGCCGCCTGTCGGTGCTTCGGGCACAGCACGGCCACGTCACTGGCGCGCAGGTCACGCCCGCTGATCGTGGCGCCGGAGTTGAGCAGCTCGCGTACGTCGGCAGCCAGGTCCCGCGCCACGTGCTGGCGCAGCACGTCGACCTTCGGACCGTACCGGCCGCCACCGAACCGGGCGCGGTCGAGCACCCGGAGCCGGAACGGTGCCGGGTTCGGGGCGCCCTGCAGCCGGCCTTCCTGATGGTGGGCGTCCACGTCGCGGACCACGATCTCCGGATCGCCCAGCTCGGCCCCGGTCAGCAACGTCTGCAGCCGGTCGAGCAGTGGTGCGTCGGAGCGGTAGCTCGTGCCGAGGGTCGCGATCGTGCCGGCCGTGCGGCGGGCCTGCAGATAGGTGACCACGTCGCCGCCGCGGAAGGCGTAGATCGCCTGCTTCGGGTCGCCGATGAGGACCATGCGTGCGTGGCCGGTGAACGCACGGTCGAGCACCTGCCACTGCACCGGGTCGGTGTCCTGGAACTCGTCGACGAGCACCACCGACCACCGCTGCCGCATCCGCTGCCGCGCGGGCGAGTCCTGGCTCTCGAGCACCTGCGCGAGCTGGCTCAGCAGGTCGTCGTAGGACAGCACGCCCAGGCGCCGCTTGCGGACCTCCATCTCGTCCCGCACCGCGGTCGCGAACCCGAGCCGCCGCGCAGCCGGCGAGCCGGGCGTGGCGTCACGAGGTTCGAGCCGCGCCGACGGATCACCCACGGCCTTCCGCGCGATCTCCAGCGCCTCCTTGCGAGAGAACGCCGGGTCTCCCGCGCGTGCGAAGCCGCGCAGGTAGAGGTCGTCGACCACCTCGACCAGCAGCTCGTCGAGGTCCTCGACCAGGGTGGCCCCGGCGTCGGTGTCGCCGGCGACGCCCAGCCCCTTGAGGACCATCTGGCAGAACTGATGCGTGGTGGCGATGGTGGCGGCGTCGAACCGGCCGAGCGCCTCGCGCAGCCGGCGGGCGCGCACCTCGCGCACCTGGTCGTCGACGGCCAGCAGGTAGGCGGTCATCGCGTCGCCGGTAGGTTCCTCACCTCGCTCGAGCGCGGCGAACGCGCGCTCGACCTCGACCAGCCGTTCCCGCACCCGCTCCCGCAGCTCCTGCGAGGCCGCGCGCCCGAACGTGACCACGAGCATCTCCTCGAGCGGTGCCACCCCCTCGACGACCATGCGCGCCACGAGCGCGGCGATCGTCCAGGTCTTGCCGGTGCCGGCACTGGCCTCGAGCATCGTGGTGGTCGCCTCGGCGGGCAGGTCGCCGTAGACGCTGAACACATTCGGGGTTCCCGACGGCGCAGCCTCGTCGGTCCTCTCTTCTCGCCCTGGTCCGGGCGTCTGCTCGCTCATGCGGGCCCTGCCTGCTCGTGCTCCAAGAGCGGCTTCCACACGCGGACGGCGAACTGTCCGAGTCGCGTCGCCTGGGTGTTCCAGCGCTCGTCGTCGCGCGCGAAGTCCATGAGCAGACCGCGTTGCAGCTCGGCGGGGAGCTCGACGTCGGGGCGCAGCGGCAGCCCGGCGCCCCACACCAGCGCGTGGTACTGGTCGTCCTGCTCGCCCTCGAACTGGCCGCCGTGCCACGGCCGCCATGCGGCGTAGGCACGATCGTTGTCGGACCCGGGGGTCTCCGCCCAGGTGGCCGCGGTCTTGAGCGGCAACGGGATCGGCTCCACCATGCCGCGCGCGTAGACATCGACCAGCTCGCTGAGGAAGGCCCTCGCGTTGTCGGGGTCGACCGGTCCGAGCGTCGAGCGCTGCGGCCCTGGCTTGCCCCCGGCGCCGTACACCTCGGCGGTCCAGCGGCCGTCGGGGTGCGCCGCGGTCAGCGCCAGCAGGTCGAGCCACGCGGCGAGCCGGTGCCGTGGGCCGAGGCGGCTGTAGGAGACCCGCACGATCGTGCTGCCTCGTAGATCGGGGACCTGCCCCGTGACCCGCACGCCGTCCACGTCCACGGTGATGTCCGAGGTCTCGGCGGCACGGCTGCGCGCCGCCGCGCTCACCGCGACCAGCGCTTCCACCGTGTCGTGCACCTTGTCGAGCACGGGGGTGCCGAGCCGCAGCGGCGGGATGTCACCGCGGGCACGCTCAGCGACCTCGACGGCCGAGAGCTCGTCACCGGCTAGCACGCGGGCGAGCACGCGATCACCGATGGCCCAGGCCTGCAGGCTGTCGAGCTCTACCGGGATCGCGTCCGACGGCTCGTCCTCCTCCCACGGCAGGGCGACATCGAGACGTTGCCGCACGAACGCCCGCACGGGGTGGGAGAAGAACGACTGAAGGTCGGCGAGCAACACGTTCGCTCCGCCGTCGGACATGGGAAGTCCACCGGGCAACGGGCCGGTGAGGAACGGCGGCGGCAGCCGCCGCGAGCCGCGGGCGGCCAGCGCACCCTGCAGCGCTGCGCGGTCGAAACTGAAGGGCTGCTGGTCGTGGGTGAGGCGTCCGGCGGTGAAGTTGCGGGCATCGAACGGCTGGAGCGGGTGTCGGGTGAGGACGTGCTCGCGGACCCGCTCCGCGGCCGTGGCGTCGAGGGCGTCGAGCAGTTCACCGATCGGCACTGCCGGCGGGCGCACCTCGCCTTTGATCTCGTCGGCGCCGGTGTAGGTGAGGACGAGCCGATCGGTCGCGGCGAGCACGGCGTCGAGCAGGAGCTGCCGGTCCTCGGCGCGCACGTCCCGTTCGCCGGTGCGCGGCCGGCGCGCGAGCGCGTCGTCGCCATCGGTGCTCGCGAGCCGCGGGTAAGCGCCGTCGTCGAGCCCGACCAGTGCGATGACGCGGTGCGGGACCGACCGCATCGGGACCATCGTGGAGACCGTGAGCGCGCCGGTGCGGAAGTTGGCACGGGTGGCGCGGCCGGCGAGCCGCTGCTCCAGCAGCACGCGCACATCGGCGAGCCGCAGCGGCACATCGTGACCGCCTGCTGCCTCGGCGATGCCTGCGAGCTCGCGGTCGGCCTGCGCCCGCTGCCAGGCCTCGTCGGTCCCAACCGTGCCGAGCGCATCGATCGCGTCGGTCAGCGCGACGACCCACTCCGAGGCGCGTCGGGCGCTGCCGAGGGCACGCACGTTCGTCTCGAGCCGGTCGATCAGCTCGGCCAGTCGGCCGGCGAGATCGATGGCGGCGCTGCCCACGTCGTCGAGCGGGAGTGTGCCGCCGAACCGCCGCTGACCCCGCTCGGCCATGCCCACGCCGAGCAGCAGCCGGTCGAGCCCCAGGCGCCAGGTGTTGTGCGGGTAGCCCGCGAGCGCGAACGGTTCGCGCAGATCGGCTGCCAGCCCCCAACGGGTGCCGGATTCGGCCACCCACTGGGAGACCTGCTCCAGGTCGTCGTCGCTCAGTCCGAAGCGGCGGCGGACGGCGTCGGTGCTCACCAGGTCGAGGACCTCGCTCGCGGTGGCTCGACCGCCGGCGATCTCGACCACGCGGGCGGCGAGGTCGAGCAGCGGGTTGGTGCGCGCGAGCCCGCGGTCGGCAAGACGCACCCGCAGACCGTGTGCCGGGTGCCCGCCGCGGACCACCTCGGCGAGGCCGAAGCCGGCCTCGAACAGGGTGGCGTAGGACTCGATGTCCGGGCACATGACGAGGATGTCGCGGGGCTCGAGCGTGGGGTCGTCGGCGAGCATCCCCACGAGGACCTCACGGAGCACCTCCACCTGCCGTGCCGGGCCGTGGCACGCGTGCACCTGGACCGAGGCGTCATCGGGGCGCAGCGGTCGGGAGGCACGGGTGTCGGCATCGGGAACGGCGTCCAGACGCAGGTCGTGCTGGAGCCAGTGGAGCAGGGTGGTCCCGGCACGGTCCGGCGCGGCGTCCACGGCGGTATCGGTGGCGGGCTGCAGCGGCGCGAGCGTGCGTTGCAGCTCGCGAGCATCACGGCCCAGGCTCGCGAGCAACGGGTGCCGGACGGTGAGTGCGGTGTGGTCCCGTGTGCGCAGCACGGGGCCGTCGGCGATGTGCGGGGCGAGCCTGTCCCACAGCTCGCCCGAGGTCTGCGGCAGCCACAGGTGCACCTCGCGCACCTCCCCCACGGCCGCGAGCAGCTCCACCTCGGTCACCGGCAGCCGGGTATGACCGAACAGCGACAACCTGGTGGGCAGCGCGAGTGGTTCGCCTGCGCGGATGCGGGCGAGCACATCGGCGTGACGAACGTCCGGCGGGACCCCCTCGACCCGATCCTCCAGCCGCCGGTACAGCTCGGGCTGCCACCGCAGATCCTCATCGAGCGCATGCCCTTGCCCGTCGCTGTCCTCGCCGGCACGCCAGGCAGCGAGAATCGACGGCCGCTGCACCGCGTACCCCGAAAGCAGGCCGGCGAGCCGTCGCGCGAGCGAGTAACGCCGATCCTGACGGCCCTCCGCCCGGGCTGCGTCGCCGTCGTCGACCGCCCCGAGATGCCGCGCGAGCGTGAGCGCCCACGGCTCGGCGATCGAGTCATCGATCGTCGCGAGCAACGGCCAGACCAGCCGGTCCGGATCCCACGGATCGGTGCGCTCAGTCCCGGTGAGCAGGGCGACCAGCGACCGTGGCGAGACGAACCGCACCCCCGCACAGACGCCGTCGGCCCTCCCCTCGCTCGCCCCGAGCCGGTGCGAGAGCCGCTGCGTCAGCCAGCGCTCCACCCCACGCGCCGGCACCACCACGACCTCCTCCGCGAACGGGTCCGCCAGCGGGCTCGCCAGCAGCCCGGCCAGCTCGTCAGCGAGACGGTCAGTCCGGTGCGCGCGATGGATGTGCACTGCCACCTGGGCAGGCTATCGGCGGGCTCCGACATCGGCGTCGGCGGGCGCCTGACAGCGGTCCAGTCTCGCCGCGAAGTCGCCGAGGAACTCGGCGCGGCGGTCGCTCACCCAGCGGGCGCCCAGCCAGGGGCCGATCGCCATCTGCGGGTCGGGATCGTCGCTCCACCAGTGCGGGTGATCTGCCGAGATCTGTGCCGCCGCCTCCGGCGTCGGGAGCGTGGTGATCACCGATCCGGTCCTGCCGTCCAGCTCCGCATGCGAGCTCTGCAGCTGCAGCGTGATCTCGCGGCAGTGATACACGCTGAACCGGAACTCGAGGCGGCCGTCCACGAGCACGCCCGGAGCGAACGGTCCGCCACGACGACCGTCGACGACCAGGCGCGCAGAGTGGTCGCCGTCGCCATATCCCTCCGGCACCTCCAGAGCGATCTCGATCGGCGTGTTGACCTCCACCTCGACTGCCTGCGGAAGGTGCGCGAAACGCGAACCGCGGCCCGCCCACAGCGGCACGAAGCGGCCACCCCAGCTCGGCTCGGCAGGCTCACGCGGGCCCTCCAGCAGCCACGTCACCGTGGGGGTGTCGCCCATCTTCAGGTGTGGCAGCTGCGCGGCGAAGAAGTCGCCGAGCGCGCCGTGACCGGCGGCATGCTCCTGCACGAACACGGTGTTGTCCGGGCCGGTCAGTTCCGGCCCGCGCTCGAAGAACCCGCGATAGGTCGAGTTCGACTCGATCATCCGCAGGCGCGGGTGGCTCCGGAGGATGGACGAATAGGCGTTCACGCTCCACAGCGTGTTCGGCCCGCCGATGTAGTGGACCCTGATCGAGTCGACGATGTCCGGCGCGTCGTGCAGCGCCTGGGCCACGTCGTCGAGGCCTCCCCACACCGCGATCTCCAGGACCCGCTCCTCCGGGCGCCGCGCACACTCGACGATCCACTCCGACCCCTCGGTCGGGCCGGTGAGGCCGTCGTGACCGGCGACCTCGACGGAGCCCTGCTTCGCGATGCTGCGCAACGCACCCGGCAGCGGATACCGCTCGTCGTGGCCGACCAGGTTCGGGTAGTCGCGCTCGTAGCAGTCGATCACCCGGTGAACGTCGGAGACGCGGCCGGCGCCGTACGGTGAGGCGATCAGCCCCTCGAGGTCGAGCACGTCCGCGTAGAGCAGCAAGTGCACCATCGACTGGAAGTCGTCAGGGTCGGTCCCGCCGATGTCGGTGGAAACCAGGACACGGGGGCGTGGCTGCGTTGTCGGCACGGAGCCTCAGCGTACGCCGACCATCTTCCCGCTGATCCACCTGCTCAGCGCCGCCATCAGCACCGAGACACCGATCGAGATCAGCCCGATGACCAGGAAGTACGGCACCTCGTTGTTCGGGTCGTAGCCGGCGCTGGCGGCACCCGCGACCGAGGAGCCGATCGCGATCGACAGGAAGAACAGCGCGATCATCTGCGTGTGGAAGGCGCGCGGCGCGAGCTTCGTGGCCAGCGACTGACCCACCGGCGACAGGAACAGCTCCGCCATCGTGAAGAAGAACAGGATCATCACGATCCACAGCAGCGGCGTGGAGTTCGCGCCACCGCCCGCCATGGGGATGAACAGCAGGAACGCGACGCCCATGACGAAGGTACCGATCGCGAACTTCCACGGCGTGGTCGGCTGCCGTGGCCCCAGCTTGGTCCACATCGCCGCGAACACACCGGCGAACACGATGATGAAGATGGGGTTGATCGAGTTCACCGAGGCCGGGCTCATCTCGAACGAGCCGATGGTGCGGTCCAGCCGCTTGTCCGAGTACACCGCGAGCACCGTGAACTGCTGCTGGAACAGCGACCAGAACGTCGCGCTGGCGATGAACATCGGGATGAACGAGATCACTCGGGACCGTTCATCGGCGTCGATCTTCGAGGACGTGAGGATCACGGCGAACAGCGCGATCGCCGCCAGCACGGTGATGACGGCGACGATGGTCGCGAGCCGCTCGGGGGCGAGCAGCCCGGTCAGAGCGGCGATGACGATCAGCACCACGGCTGCGGCGGCCGGGACCGCGTACCGCAGCCACTCGCCCTGGCGCAGCGGGTTGGTGGGCCTGGCCCCGATCCCCCGGATCGTGTTGCGGCGCAGCAGCAGGTACTGCACCAGACCGAGGGCCATGCCGACCGCGGCGGCGCCGAAGCCCCAGTGGAAGCCCTTCATGCCCCAGAGCCATCCGGTCAGCAGCGGGCCGAGCAGGGCGCCGAGGTTCACGCCCATGTAGTAGATCGAGAAGCCCGCGTCGCGCCGATCGTCACCCTGGGCGTACATCTCGCCGAGCACCGAGGAGGTGGTGGCCTTCAGGGTCCCGGACCCGACCGCCACGCACACCAGACCCACCCCGACGCCCACGAACCCCGGCAGCACCGCGAGCGCGACGTGACCCACAAGGATCAACGTGGCCCCCGCCGTCAGGGTCTTCTCCGCGCCGAGCACCCGGTCGGCCACCCAGGCTCCGAGGATCGCAGAGAGGTAGACGAGCCCGCCGTACGCACCGACGATCGACGTCGCAGCCACCTCGTCGAGCCCCAGGCCACCTCGTGTGACCGAGTAGTACAGGTAGAACGCGAGGATTGCCTGCATCCCGTAGAAGCTGAACCGCTCCCACATCTCGACGCCGGCGAGGTTGCCGACCCCGAGCGGATGCCCGAAGAACCGTCGGTCGTTCCGAATGGTCTCGTCGACTTCTGGCTCAACAACCGGTGAGCTCGCCATGCGCCCAGCCTGGCACTGCTCTGCACCGCATGCGCGCGATCGGGCGGGGTGTCCTCAGATCGTCACAGGCCACGCGGTGGCCGTTTCCCTGCCCGCACGGTAGAAAGAGGCATGGCGACTCAGCCCGACCTCACGCCCGATCTGGCGAGGGCGGCGCGCGCTCTCACCCAGGTGTCGCTCACGCATCTCGCCGCGCGGGCGGGTGTCTCCAAGGAGACGCTCCGCGGTTTCGAACGCCACAGCGCCTCTCTCACCGACGACGAGAAGGAGCGGCTCGTCGACGCGTTGCTCTTCTTCGGGGTGGTGCTGTTTCCCGACGACGACCGGGGCGGCTACGGCGTCCGTCGCAAGTTCAGCGCCTCGAAGGTCAAGCGCCTCGAGGTCTGGGAGGGCGAAGGCGGCCCGGTGGCCGAAGACGACATCTGAGTCGACTCACTCGGCAGGGAGCCGATGCCCGATCAGGGCGAGGCACTGCATCGTGGCGAGGCTGCCCTGGGCGGCGTCGTTGGTCCAGAGCGTGGGGGCGTCGTCGACCGGCGACATCACCGCAGGCGGCTCGATCCGCTCCCACGTGATCTCGCCCTGCATCCGCTCGCCGCCCACGAAGAACGCCTGCCAGGCGCGGTCGGCGAGGTCGTCACGGCCGAGCCGGTTCGCGGCGTACGCCAGGATCCGGGAGTGCGCCTGCTCGAACGGGGCGCCGTCGTGCTCCCGCCCCAGCTCGGCGACCTGCTCCTCGGGCGTGCCGAGGTACAGCCGGCAGTACTGCAGCCACGCATCCCGAAAGCCCGGCGCCTGCTCGTCGGACACGAGATCCACCAGCTCGCTGCAGATCTCCACCAGCCCGAACATGATCGACAGGTGCGAGGCACCCACCCGGTCTCGGGTGGCGTCGAACCGGCCGGTATCCAGGTTGTACAGCCCCTCGCCGGTGAAGAACCCGTGCGGCATCGCGCCGATGTCGGACATCGTGCCCAGCAGCCGGACCCGCGACCGTTCGTTGCCGGTGATCTCCCAGTCCGCGAGCCACGTGGCAGCGAGCGCGCTCCAGTCGGTGCCGAGCCCCACGCCCAACGCCCCACGCTCGGGCCGATAGGTCGCGGCGTCCGGGCGCACCTTGCGCACCGGATCGAGCGCCAGGAACGTCTGATCGGAGTCGCGTAGCTCGAGCATGAGGTCGCGCGAGTGCTCGTCGGCGGTCAGCAGGTAGTGGTGGCGGCGATAGGCGGGCGAGCTGATCCGCAGCTGCTTGGCGCTGCAGCCCCAGTGCTGCACGTTGTGCCGCGTGCCCAGGCCCTTCCACTGCCCCGCGTGATACACGTCCACGTCGCCGGTGTGTCGCGTGAGCCGCTCAGCGAGCCGGAACACGTCCGCCCGCCCGGTCCGGCAGAACGCCGTCCACAGCCACAGGTCCGGCGAGAGCTCGGAGTTGTCCCACGCGTACCCGCCCACGTCGTAGCGCCACGTGTGCCGGTCCGCGTCGTAGGCGTGCATGAGGTCGCCGTAGTTCCAGAACCCGTACCAGGACCGCTGGTCCACCTGCCCCACATAGAAGTCGAGCAGCCCGGCGAGCCGCCGTTCGAGCCGCGCCCGCGCCGGCGTCGAGTGGTCCGGCAGGTCCCAGTCACCCAGCACCCGAGCAGCGTGCAGCGCCTCGGGCGTCACCGCGAGCCGCGGCGGCTGCACCACGTGCGCCACGTCCGCTGCCAACCCCTCGAGCGAGGGCGTGCCCGGGTAGGCGATCACCTCGAGCTCATGGGTGCGGGCGATGCCGTGCGCGTCACCGAAGCCCGGCTCGTAGTCCTCGTAGGTGATGTCGAGGGCGTCCAGCTGGTCTGCGTAGGTGTCCTGCCCCAGCCCGTCGTGGTAGAACCGCAGGTCCATCGGCTCGGCGTCCGGCGACCACAGCCACAGCGTGAGCCGGGCCGCCGCACCTGTTGCCCGGTCGATATCGATGCCGGTGGGGTGCGACTGCCAGAACCCGGTCAGCCCGAGACCCAGCCCGCCGCCCGGATCGCCGACGTATCCGACGCCGTCGGACCGGGTCCCCTCGGTCACGCCGATCCACGGCCGCGTGGCGTCGGTGCGCTTGTGCACGGTGAAGCCATTCGCGGCATGCTGCCGCAATCGCCATGCCTCCCACGTGGGGATCCATCGCGAGAGCCTCGCCACGTCCTGCTGCCAGGTCGACGGCGGAGCGGTCGCCTCGCCGCGTAGCTGCGCCTGCCGTACGGACTCGCCCGGGTCTCGCCGTAGCCCCGTGAGGCCGCGGACCGCCTCGCGCAGCAGGCCGCCGCCGGCGCCGGCGAGGCGCACGTGCCGGTCGTGCGCCTCCGCACGCAGCGGCACCTCGAAGCTGAGGCCGAGCGAGGACAGGAAGTCCTTCTCGACGTCACCATCCCACGTGAAGGAATGCACCACACGGAGATGGGTCGAACCCGCGGTGGCCACCAGGCGGATGGTGAACGGGAGCCAGGTCTTCCCGGACTCGGTGCGGTGACGGCCTTCAACTCGCACGACGGCGCGCACGGGCCCGGTCTGCTCGACCGTGACCGACTCGACCTCCCCCGTTCCCACGTCCCGGCTCGCGTGGTTCGGCTCGGGGCACTGCTGCACGCTCGAGATCAGACGCCCGTCGGTACCGACCACCACACCGGCGATCGCGATCTCGCTCACCACCGCGGACCCGCTCGTGGGCACGGTCACGCGCATGGCGCCGGTGTCGAGCAGCACAGCCTCAGCACGCTCCTCGACACGGACCGCGGCGTCGCCACCGGGCACCGAGCCGACCGGTCGGTCCACGAGCCGGTACCCGGCTGCCGGATCCACGGCTGCCCCGAGCCCGATGCCGGTCCACTTGACACTGCCGTCGGGCCACGTGGCCAACGGCCAGAGCTGGGCCTGGACACGGTCGCCTGCCTCGTCGACCACGGCCAGCGCACTCAGATCTGTCACGACGCCGCGCGGCAGCGGCGCCCCTAACGTGGCGCCTGCGGGCAGGTAGGCGGGGGTCTCGTCGTCGATCCAGCGGAGCGGGACGTCGATCGGGTTCATGCGGGGTCCTCGCGGAGTTGTTCGGGGGAGCGCAGCGGAGGAGAAGAACTCCGTGGGGTGCAGGGTCATGAGAGCGGGGTCACCTCGAGGTTGCGGTAGTGGGCGATCAGGGGAGACATCTGTCGGAAGCCGATGCGGCCGGCGCCGAGCGGCGCGCCGGCGCTGCCGTCGTCGTGCCACCGGAACAGCTCGAGGTCGTCGATGGCGAAGGACACATCGGCGCCACGCTTGGTCACACGGATCCGGTAGTGGCCATCGACGTCCGCGACCGGTGGCAGCGGGTCGGCACCCTGCGCGACCAGGTGGAACCCCGGACTCTTGCGCAGGTTGCAGGTGTGGAAGCGGCGTTCGGTGGGCCACTTGCGCCGGTAGTAGGACACGTGAAGGGTCCGGACATCGCCCGAGTGGTACTGCGGGTAGTAGCCGGTACGCGGCGCCAGGGAAGGATCGAACAGGCCGCGGTCGTCGGTTCCCGATGCCGCGAAGAACAGCATGGCCAGCCCCTCGCCCGCGAGCGGCCGGAAGTCCCACGCGATCTCGATGTCCGGGCCGAACACCTCCGGGCACCAGAGCGTCCAGTGCGCGTGGTCGCCACGCCCGCCCGCGGTCAATGCAGCCTCGTCCGCGGTGCTGAACAGCCGCATGCCGCCGTCGACGTGCTCAACGCCGACCGGTCCTTCAGCTATCCAGCCGTCGAGGTCAGCGGCGCGCGCCAGGGGGTTGCTGTACGTCACGGTCGCGCGAACCAGGCGCCGAGCGGTTCCGCGTGGTCGTCCAAGCCGCGGATGACGCGGAGCTGTTGCGCCACGAACGCCGCCACGGTCCTCGCGCCATGCGCGCCGAAGTGGGTGTTGTCGGGCGCCCCGGTGTCCGGGTTGGCGTGCCCGAACAGCCGCCAGGACTCCTCCTGGCCCAACCACGTATAGAGCCAGCGGGTGAAGCCCGTCAGCTCGATGACCGGCACGTCCAGCTCGGCGCCCAACGCACGCACGGCGGCCGGGTACGGGCCGTGCGAGAGCCGCAGCGCGCCGTCGTCAGCGAACAGGCGGCGCTCCACGCTGGTGCCGACCACCGGGACCCCACCCGCGCGGCGCGCTTCCGCGACGAACGCACGCAGGTTCACGGAGTACCCGCCGGTCGCTGCCAGGGTCTCGGGCTCATTCTGGTCGTTGTGCCCGAACTGGATGACCACGAGCTCATCGGGCTCGATCACGTCGATCACACGCTGCCAGCGACCTTCCTCACGGAAGGACGCCGTGGTGGCGCCGCCGATCGCCTCGTTGTGCACCTCGTCGTCCACGAACAGGTGCAGCGCCGCGCCCCACCCGGCCACACCCGAGCCGTCGAGCGGGCCGGGCGCCACGGTGGAATCGCCGGCCAGGTGGATCGTCATGCGCTATCCCTTCACGCTTCCGATGAGCATGCCCTTGGCGAAGTGCTTCTGCAGGAACGGGTAGGCCAGCAGCACCGGGATGGTCGCCACGATGACGACGGCGAACTTGATGCCTTGCGCCGGTGGCGGCACGTCGGAGTTCATGTCGTCGGCGGTCAGCGTGGCCGAGGCGGTCACCTGGCGCAGGATCATCTGCAGGGTCCACTTCTCCTGGTCGCCCAGGTACAGCAGTGGCGACATGTAGTCGTTCCACAGCCCGACCGCGTAGAACAACGCGAACGTCGCCAGCACCGGCTTGCTGAGCGGCGCCACGATGCTGCGCAGGATCCGCATCTCGTTCGCGCCGTCGATGCGCGCCGACTCCTCCAGCTCCTTGGGCAGCTCCTGGAAGAAGTTCTTGATGATGATCAAGCTGAAGGGGTTGATCGCCATCGGCAGGATCAGCGCCCAGTAGGAGTTGAGCAGGCCGAGCTCCTTCACGATCAGGAACGTCGGGATCATGCCCGCCGAGAACACCATGCAGAAGACGATCAGGCTCATCATCGTGCGCCGACCCGGTAGGTCGATCTTCGACAGCGGGTATGCCATCAACGCCGTGAGCGAGAGCTGCACCAAGGTGCCCACCGTGGTCACCAGCACTGTGGTGACGAACGCACGCACGAAGACGCTCGAGCTCAGGATGGACTCGTACGACGCCGTCGTGATCTCGTTCGGCCACAGGAAGAACGGGCGGGTGGTGATCTCCAGCTCGGTCGCGAACGATCCGGCGAGCACGTACAGGAACGGCAGCAGCGCGAGCAGACCGATGCCGATCAGAACCGCGGCGTTGATGACGTCGAAGACGCGGCCGGGGCCGGTGTTGAAGCGTTGGTAGGTGCGCTTGTCCATCAGAAGATCCCCGGCTGCTTCATCTTCTTGGCCAGGGCGTTGGTCCCGAAGATCAGGATCAGACCCACGATCGCCTTGGCCAGCCCGACCGCCGTCGAGTAGGAGTAGGCACCCTGCTGGATGCCCGTGAAGTAGACATACGTGTCGAACACATCCGCCACGGACCGGTTGAGCGCGTTCGACATCAGATAGATCTGCTCGAACCCGGTGTCCAGCACGTTTCCGGTCTGCAGGATCAGCAGCACCACGATCGTGGAACGGATCGCCGGCAGCGTCACGTGCCAGACTCGCTGCCAACGGCCCGCACCATCGATGATCGCCGCCTCGTACTGCTCCTGGTCCACGCTTGCCAGGGCGGCGAGGAAGATGATGGTTCCCCACCCGGTGCTCTTCCACACTGTTTGCAGCAGGATCAACGGCCGGAACCAGTCCGGGTCTGCCAGGAAGTTCGTGTTGGTGCTAAGCAGGTCGTTGATCGCCGTCCACAACGGGCCGTTGCCCACCGCGAACAGCAGCCCGGTGAGCGAGACCACCACGGTCCAGGACAGGAAGTGCGGGATGTAGACCAGCGTCTGCACCGTGCGCTTGAGGATCTGCAGACGCACCTCGTTCAGCAGCAGCGCCAGCACGATCGTCAGCGGGAACGCGATGAACAACCCCAGCGCCGCCAGGATCAGCGTGTTCCCCAGGATTCTCGGGAAGTCCGGATTCGAGAAGAAGCTCTCGAAGTGCGCCCACCCCACCCACTCGCTGCCCTCGATGCCCAGGAACGGGATGTAGTTGCGGAACGCGATCTGCGCCCCGTACATCGGCCAGAACCGGAACAGCACGAAGTACAGCACGCCCGGCGCCAGCAGCAGGAACAGCCACCGGTAGCGCACCAGGTTGCCCACCAGATTGCGGCGGTTCGGCGGCGGCTCCGGCCGCACCAGAGCACCGTCCTCGACGGCTTCGACGTCAGCGGTGGCTGAGGTCACGATCCCTCCTTCACGTGCAGGTTGAGGCAGCAGGGCAGCAACCGTGCGGGGCCCGGGAGGAGCCGGGCCCCGCAGGGGGTCACTCAGCCGAGCTGGCTGTACAGCTCGTTGATCTCCGTGGTCACCTGGTCGCCGCCGGTGGTCCGCCACCGCTCGACGGCCTCGTCCAGCCCCGCCTCGTCGATCTGGCCCGCGAGATACTGGATGCGGGCGTCACCGATGATGTTGTCGAGCTGGGTGCCGGTGGTCGTGTAGGTGTCCGAGACCAGCCCGGCCGCGGGGTTGAACACGGCGTTCGCCAGATCCTCGTCCTGCAGCTGCAGGCGCAGGTCGCCGAGCTCGCCGAGGAACTCGGTCCGCGGCTGGATCGGGTAGGCGTTGTAGCCGGCGACGTTCATGCCGAGCTGCGCCCAGGCGCCCGTGACCTGATCGGTGAAGTCCTGCCGCTCCGGGTTGAAGACGGCGTAGCCGTCCTCGACCGTGAAGTTGTCGCCCTCGATGCCGTGGTTCATGAGGTTCTGCGCCTCGGTGGTGTTGAGGTCGTTGAGCATCTGCAGCACCTGCTCGAGCTGCTCCTCGGTCTGGATCGACGACCGCGGGATCGCGAGGAATCCGGCGTACCCGGTGGTGGGGAGCGCGAACGTGCCGTTCGGGCCGCTCAGCTGGCCGGCGAGCGCGACCTTGTCGGCGGCACTGCCCTCCTCCTGCTGCTCGAACAGATCGGCGAGCTGAGTGGCTCGGGACTGGACGTCGAGGATGATCCCGCCGTCGCCGTTCAGGAACGGCTCGTTCCAGGTGGCGGGGTCCATCGTGGCGTAGTCAGGGTTGACGTAACCGTTCTGCACGAGGTCGCGCTCGAACTCCACGGCCTCGCGCCACTCCGGCGTGGTGAAGGCCGGGATCAGCTCGCCGCCGTCGTCGCGCCACATGTTGCCGGAGCCGTACCAGACGTCGATGGTGTCGTACGGGCTGTTGGAGCCGATGCCGCCCGGCCACTGCGGCGCGATCATGCCGTAGGTGTCGTCCTCGCCGTTGCCATCCGGGTCGTCCTCGGTGAAGGCTCGAGCGATCTCATACAGGTCGTCGGTTGTCTCGGGCAGCTCCAGGCCCAGGTTGTCGAGCCAGTCCTGCCGGAGGATCACGCTGGCGCGGATCACGTCACGCGCCCGGTAGACACCGAAGATCTGGCCGTTGACGCCCGAGGCGAGCTCGACATCGGGGTTCTCGGAGACCAGGTTGGGGTAGTCACCGGACTGCAGGTACTCCGTGAGGTCCCAGAAGCCGCCGGCGAGTGCGGTGGACACAAATCCCTGGTCCTTGCCGGTGATCACCATGACGTCGGGGATGTCGTCACCGGCCAGCACGGTGTTGATGCGCTCGCCGTAGGCCGAGTTCGGCACCCACTGGATCTCGAGCGGCACCCCGGCGACCTCGCTCAGCGCGGTGCCGACCGGGTCGTCGCTCTCAGGTGGCACCTCGGCGAAGTACGGCGCCATGATCGTGAGGCTCTCGAGTGCGGCACCGTCGCCACCTCCGTTGCCTCCGTCGCCGTCACCGTCGCCACCGCCGCTGCACGCGGTGAGCACCAGCGCACCGGCCACAGCAGCGGCGATCGGAGCGATCCGTCGCATTCTCATAGGTGTTCCTTTCGTGGTGAGTGAAGGTCACTCGGGGGAAGTGGTGGCGCCCGCCTCGACCAGGCGGTCGTTGCGCGCATAGCACGAGACGCAGATCGCTGTCACGGCGTGGATCCACGCCGCGATCGTCAGTACCGGCAGCAGGCCGGGAACGAAGCGGGTGGCAAGGACTGCGAGCACCGTGACCACGGCGACGAGCGCGGCGGCCGGCAGGTCGTGCAGCAGATAGCGCACTGCCGTGCGCGCGTACCGGCGCACGGGCAGGTCGTAGTGCGTGTACATCGTCATCGCGAACGTGGCAGCCAGGCCGACCACCGCGAGCGCGACCCAGAGCAGCACCACCAGCACACCGCCGCCCGGGCCGAAGGCGTAGAGGTTGGCGCCGAGCAGGAGCGCGATCACGGCGAACGGGGCCAGTACGGCGTTGGCCCGCCACAGCTCACGCCGCCACACCGCGGCGAACGTGCGCAGCAGCGGCTGCGCATCGCCGCGCACGCGCGCCCGCGACACGCTCGCCGCCGCCACCAGCGCCGGTGCGAGCCCGATCACTACTCCGCCCGCGATCGTGAACGCGACGATCAGCAGATTCAGCCCGGCGAGCCAGCCGAGCAGCTCGGCGGCGTCGTAGAGCCGGCCGCCGGGCAGCCGAGCGCCGTTGGCAACCGCTTTCCGCGGCATGGTGTCTGTACTCACCCCGGGGCGCTCCCTCGCATCGTCGTCGACATGTGTCGCGCATCGCTGCCGGCAGTGGCAACGATTCATTGAATGGATTCACGACCGTACATCCGCCAGCGGCCGGCGTCAAGCGCCGTGACGCGCGCTGCGATTCGAGGTGATCCGAGATCATGGCGGGACCGGCACAGCCGGGCCAGAGGTCAGCGGGTCTGGACCACCAGCGGATCCGCCAGCAGCGCCGCGAACGCGGCCTCCGCTGCTCCGATCAGCAGCCGGTCCTCCCCGAGTGCTGCCACCCGTACCTCGAGATCGTCGGCGACGCCAGGCATCGCCTGCTCGACGACGGCGCTCACCAGGCCGTCCAGGTCGCGTTCGGCGAGGGTCGCCAGGAAGCCACCGAGGATCGCCACCGAGGGGTTGAGCACGTTGACGGCGTTGGCGAGGGCGGTGGCGAGGATGCGTCGTTGGCGGTCGACCTCGGCATCCACCACATGATCGGATGCCGCGGCGATGGCGGCGGCAAGCCTGGGCTCGTCCGCCGCCTGCAGGCCGACCGCCTCGAGCAGCCGGGCCCGGCTCACCTCGTCCTCGAGCACCCCGGCGCCAGACCCGCCGCGGCGATCAGCAGCGTGGGTGATTCCCGGCCGGTTCTGACCGAACTCACCTGCGTAACCGCCTGCGCCGGTCACCGCGTGGCCGGCCACCACCAGCCCGCCGCCGATGCCGCTCGCGCCGCCGTTGAGGTAGACGAGGTCGTCGACACCGCGCCCCGCTCCGAACCG
Source organism: Pseudactinotalea sp. (assembly GCF_048594945.1). Classification (NCBI taxonomy): domain Bacteria; kingdom Bacillati; phylum Actinomycetota; class Actinomycetes; order Micrococcales; family Cellulomonadaceae; genus Pseudactinotalea; species Pseudactinotalea sp. The sequence continues at coordinate 34,390 of NZ_JBMDXJ010000280.1, forward strand.
GTGCTCAGCGACAGCGCCGAGGCTCGCGTCGTTGCCGATCACCACCGGCAGGCCGGTCGCCGACTGCACCAGATCTCGCACCGGCGCATCGCGCCACTCCAGGTGCGGCGCCAGCCGCACGAGACCGTCGGCCGCCCGGACCAGCCCGGGCACGGCGAGACCGATGCCCACCGGTGGGACGCCGTCGAGCTCGTGATCGTGCCAGCGTGAGATGACCGACCGGGTGAGTTCCGCCGTCTGCTCGGGCCCGACCACCGAGTCCAGCTCCACCCGCTCGCGGGTCACGACCTGCCCGCCCAGACCGACGGCGGCACTCGTGACGGCGTCGACCTCCGGGTTGACCGCCACCGCGGTCACGCCGGGGTGCACCGACACCACCGGCGACGGGCGCCCCACCCGGTTCGTCTCGACCGGTGCCCGCTCCTGCGCGAGCCCGAGCTCCACGAGCTCGCCCGCGAGCGCGGCAACAGTCGACCGGTTCAGTCCGGTCCGCGACGTGAGCTGGGAACGCGACTGCGGGCCCTCCAGGTGGATCAGCCGCAGCACGGTGGACAGGTTGCGCTGCCGCACGCCGTCGGCCGCTCGCTCCACCACACCCGAACCCTAGTCGCGTCCCGAATCTCCCTTGCTGCGCCGGAGCCGCGAGCCGGAGCAGCTGGCCCGCCGTTCGGTGCCGCCGTCGACGATGTCATTACTCGGGCTGGTGCGACATCTCGCCGCCCGAGCGCGGCTGGTTCGCCCCGAGCGGCGCGAACCGCGGCTCGAGCGCGAGCAGCGGACCACGGATGCACTGCTGCTCGAGCACGTCGACCTCGGCTCCCGGGTGGGCGAGGACCAGGTCGCGATGCACGAGATCTAGGCCCACCGCATCGAGGAGTACGCGCGCCACTGCGGCCACGCCTATCTGCTCCGCGAGTGCATCGACGGGCGCGTCGGACAAGGGGCCGCCGCCCTGACCCGAGGAAACCTAGGATGCCGGTATGCAAGGGGGCTGGCAGGACACCAGAGGCGCGGTCGCCGCTACGGCCCACCTCGCCACCGCCGCCCGCAGTACCGCGGGCGCTGCCGTCCGCCGGATCCGCCGTGAGGTCGACTGGCAACGGCGCAGATCAGCGCTTCAGCTGAGAGTCGAGGCGCCGGAGCTGTTCGAGCATCTCGTCGCCCAGCACGCCAGTCCCACCCGCCGTGTGCTCGCCGGTGTCGATGCTGCGCTGCAGGTCTCCAAGGAGACGAATCTTGCGCTCGCGGCCGACCGTCTCGACGGCCGCGTGCTGCGGCCCGGTCAGCGGCTCTCGTTCTGGTTCCAGGTCGGGCGGCCGACGGCGAGGCGCGGCTACCTGCCCGGGGTCGTGCTCAGTCAGGGCCGGGTCATCTCAGGCGTCGGTGGCGGGCTGTGTCAACTCACCAACCTTCTGTACTGGATGACTCTGCACACCCCGCTGACGGTGGTGGAGCGGTGGCGTCACTCCTACGACGTATTCCCCGACTCCGGTCGCACGCTCCCGTTCGCCAGCGGTGCGACGTGCGCGTGGCCGTCCCTGGACCTGCAGATCGAGAACCGCACCGCTCACGCCTTCCGGCTCTCGGTGGCGGTGGTCGATCAGGAGCTGCGGGGCTCCTGGTCCAGCGATGCTGCCCCGCTCCACCGGTACCGGGTCTATGAGGCTGCGCACCGGATCGCGAACGACTCCCCCGGCGTGCACACCCGCCACAACGTGCTGCGCCGCACGGTGCTCGACCTCGACGGCCTCGAGATCGCCGATGAGCTCGTGGCCGAGAACCACGCCCTCATGATGTACGAGCCGTTCCTCGGCGCCGGGCCGGTGCGCCTGCCGCTCGACCCGGTCTGACCCCCGCTAGGGATCGGCGAGATCGAACCGGACGCCGAGCAGCCGGACGGGCCGGTCGAGCTCGAACCGGCCGAGCACCACCTCGGCTCGCTCCCGCAATGCAGCGAGGTCCGTCGTCGGTTCCGAGATTCTCGCGGTCTTCGTCCGCGTGAAGAAGGTCGCGGTCCGCACGGTCACGCCCACGTGGGTCGCGATGCGCCCCTCGTCGAGAAGCAGGGAGTGGACGTCGGCAACCAGGGCGAGCACCGCCGTCGTGATCTCCTCACGGGTGACGAGGTCGGCAGGGTAGGTGACCTGCTTGCTGAGCGACTTGCGCACCCAGGGCTCAGTGGTGATCTCTCGGCTTGCGCCGCCGCGGGCGAGCTGCCGCAGACCCGGCCCGATCGTGGGGCCGAACCAGCCGGCGAGCGCCTCCGGATCGGCGTGGCCGAGATCGGCGATGGTGGCGATCCCGTGCTCGCTGAGCTTGGCGGCTGTGCGCGCGCCGATCCCCCAGAGGTCGCGCGCCGGCCGCGCCCCCATCAGCTCCCACCAGTTCTCGCGCGAGAGCCGGAACACGCCGCCGGGCTTGCCGAACGACGTCGCCATCTTCGCCCGTTCCTTCGTGTCCCCGATCCCGACGGCGCAGCTCAGCCCGGTCTCCCGGCTCACCCGGGCGCGGATCTCGCCCGCGAGAGCGAATGGGTCCTCGACCTCGGCACCGAGAAACGCCTCGTCCCAGCCCCACACCTCGACCGGGTGGCCGAAGGATCGCAGCACCTCCATCACCTCGAGCGAGGCTGCCTCGTAGGTGGGGTGGTCGCTGGGCAGGAACACCGCGTCGGGCGCCTTCCGCAGCGCTGCCCGCAGCGGCATCCCGCTGTGCACGCCGAGCGCACGAGCCTCGTAGGTGGCTGTGGCGACGACCTGCCTCGGTCGGGTGGGGTCGCCGTCGCCGCCGACCACCACGGCCTTGCCCGCGAGCGCCGGGTTCCGCCGGATCTCGACCGCCGCGAGGAACTGGTCGAGGTCGACGTGGAACAGCCACCACGCCACCATGTCGCCAGGCTACGTCGAGACGATGTATCGCAGGTCCTGATAGGCCCGCGCGAGCAGCACGCGTCAGCCCGCGATGTCGGCCACCACGGCGTCAAGCCCGCGCACGAGGTCGTCGACCTCGACGAACACGCTGTACCCGTGCGCCCCCGCACCCATCGAGACGCGGCGACCGGTCAACGAGGAGTCCACGTACACCGGCAGCGGCTGCACGCTGCCGAGCGGCGTGATGGTGCCGCGCTCGTACCCGACGGCGGCGAACACCTCGTCCGCTGAGGGGAACTTGAGCTTGTTGACACCGAGCAGTGCGCGCACCTTCGCGAACAAGACCGAGGCGTCCCCGGGCACGATCGCGAACAGGTACTGGTCGCTTCCGGCGCGCATGACGATCGACTTCGCGATCTCCCGCGGCTCGATCCCCAGGATCGCGGCGGCTTCCTCGAGCGATCTGGCGGCCGGGCGCTCCCGGATCTCGATCGGGATGCCCCGCGCCTGCGCGTCGGCACGGACCCGACTCAGGCCATCGGTGTCGCTCACCTCAGCGAGCCTACGCGGCACAGCCTGCCCGCAAAGCCCGTGACAGTGCGTGGCCGCACGCTCAGACTCGGGCCATGAGCATCGCCATTAGGCCCGAATGCCCGAACGACCCCGCCGAGGTCGCCGCGATCGCCGCCGTCAACGCCGCCGCGTTCGATCGCCCCAGCCACGGCGACCTTCCCGCCGCCCTGCGTGCGACGACCCACTACCGACCGGCGTGGTGCTTCGTCGCGGTCGACGGCGAGGACGTGGTCGGGCACGTCATGATCGGCACGGCACTCCTCGAGCAGCCGGACGAGACCGTGGTCGAGATCCCGAGCCTCAGCCCGCTGGCGGTCGCACCAGACCGGCAACGCCAAGGGATCGGCCGCGCCTTGGTCGAGGCCGCCGTCGCGGCCGTTGACGCCGACGGCGAACCGTTCGTCGTGCTGGAGGGCTCGCCCGCGTATTACTCACGGCTGGGATTCGAGGATGCCCGCGAGCACGGCGTGACGCTCCCGCTGCCCGACTGGGCGCCACGCGAGGCGGGCCGGCTCCACCCGCTCACTCACTACCGGCGGATCCCGGGTGCGGTCACCTACCCGGCTGCGGTCCAGGCTGCCTTCGACGCCACCGAGACATCTCAGTAGTAGCCGGGCTCCGTGGGCATCTGCGGGATGTACTGGTCGTGCTGCTCCTGCCAGTCATCCGGGTCCTGCATCTGCACCTCGTCATCGTTCCCGAGCGTGATGTCCACGATCTGCTGCAGCGCCTGCCCCGGGTCACCCGACGACGGACCGTACGGCTGGTCGTTCTCATCGAGGAAGTGATGCTCGAGGCCGTGGGCGTCGATGCTGTTGCCGGTGGTGTCGGGGACCTCGTACCAGTGGGCTCCGAAGTCAGGGTCGCGAGGCAGGTGGGGGTGCTCCCAGGAGAGGTTCCCCACGTCCACCACCATGTCGTCCGGCGGAGTGGCCGCCCAGACCTGGTCGGCGTTCATCTGGCCGGCGTCCTCGACGATCACGCCCGGCGAGTTGATCGCGATGACGTCATCGACCTGGTAGTCGCCCTGACTGACCGCGAGCGTGCCGGTGGTGCTGCCGTAGGAGTGCAGCAGCAGGTTGAGGTGCGTGTCACTCGAGACCGTCCCGTTGTACCCGCCCAGTGTGTTCTCCAGCGCGGTGGCACCAGCCTCGGCGTGGTCGTTGCCGAACACCGTGAGGTATCCGGGCGTCTCGTAACCGATCCAGGCGACCACGGCGACGTTCCCGCCCTCCGGCCCGAGCTGGTTCTGCTGCGCCAGGGCCAGTGCATCGGCGTTGTTCACCAGCCCCTCCATGCCGTTCTCGACGGTGGTGTTCATGCCCGGCACGACGAACGTGGCGTAGTCGGCGTCGTCGAGGTTGCCGGAGGAGATCGCCGCGAGCGGCGGGTGCGCCTCCAGGTTGAGCTCGATGAGCTGATAGCTGCCCATGTCGTACGTGGGGCCGCCGTTCTTGAGCGCGTCGGCAATCGCCCGTAGCGCGCGCCAGCGCTCCCAGGCCTCCATCTCCTCGCTGGAGCGGATGTTCGGCGTGACGCCGGCTGGCGGGTTCATCATCACCTCGTACGCCTCGGCGATCTCGATGTCGAGCGCCATCACGTTGGCGTCGCTGCGGCCCCAGTACGGCACACCGTTGAGGTTCCCGATCACTGAAGGCATCGCGGTGATCAGCGCCAGCTGAAGCGCGTTCGGATCGTTGGTGCCGTCGTCGCCGGCGACCGGGTCACCGAGGGTCAGCCACCACGCGTTGACCTCCTCCGCCGGTGGCGGACTGGCGGCGAGGGCATCGGCGAACTCCGGGTGCGCGGCCAGCCAGGCGGCAGCATCCTCCGGCGTCATCTGCGCGAGTTGCTCGAGCTGGTCCAGCACGCTGTCGCCAACCGCGGCGTCGAGCGCCGTCACGTACGAGGTGCCTGAGGCGGCGACGGTGCGGCTGACTCCCGTGGCGAACCCTCCCCGGATGGCTGCCAGCGCATCGGCGCACGTCTCCTCGGCGATCTCGACGCGGCCGGCGAACGAGGAGATGTCGCCGCGGAGCGTCTCGATCTCCGTGAGGATCATCGAGCGCTCCCACGAGTCCGGCTCGGTCTCCCAGTACCGCGACCGCACGGAGGTGATGCGGCTCGTGAGGTCCTGGTGGTCGAACCTGAACGCACCGACGGCGATCGCGAACTCCCGGAGTGCGTCACCCGCCGTGGTCAGCGCCGTCGCCATGCTGTCGCCCCGGGTCACCAGAGGTTGGAGCTGGGAGTAGAGCGGCTCGGTACCGCTCGCCGTGTACACAGCAGGCAGGGTGTCCCAGGTGCCACCGGTCTCCTCGGCCCTTGAGCGCAGTCCGCCACCCGCAGCCGCCATCAGCTCAGCCGCCTCGAGCAGCGCGGCCGCATCGGTGTCGACCGCCGGGAGGTCGGCCAGCGACGGCAGCACACCGCCACCACCGCCGTCGGTGATCATCATGGAACTCACAACCATCGGTCGCCTCCTGTGTGGGTCAAGGGCGCGGGCACGGTGGCCCGGTCGTGAAGGTCGGTGTCGGCATGCCGAGGTCCTGCGGTCCTGGGGTCGGGATGCCGGTGCATCGCGGCCAGTCGTTCCAGGTCTGTGTGCCGAGGTAGGTCGGCTGCTCACCTGAGCCGTACGCCTGCGGGATGCCAGTGCAGCGGTCGACGTCGATCACCGTTCGTGGCGCCTCGCTGAGCGTCAGCGCCGTGTCGTCTCGTGCCTGATCTGCCCGAGGGATTCCCGTGCACCGTTCCCATAGCTGCGGACTCAGCGAGACCGGGTCCGGTCGGCGGTAGGGAAGCGCCGCGCGACCGGAAGCCTGCAGCGCAGAGACGCACGCCTCCTCCGCGGCCGTGACCCGCCTGGCGAAGGCCGCCACATCACACCGGAGCGCGTCGACCTGCGGACCCGCCGGATCCACGTCGAGTCCGCCCGCCTGCGCGATCAGGATCCGTTGCTCGAGCGCCGCGCGCTCGGTCTGGAGCACGCGCACCTCCGCCGCGAACTCCGCCAGCGCCTGACCCGCTACCGCCATCGCGGTGGCAGTCTCGTGGCTGCTTGCCGCCACGGGTCGCAGCTGGGAGTGCAGCGGTTCCGCCCACGGGGCCACGAGCAGGTCACGGAACCTGTCCCATGTACCCGAGGTGCCCTCGGTAGCAGACTGCACCCGCCGCCCCACGCGCCGCAACGCGTCGGCGTGCTCCAGCAGCAGTGCCGCATCGGTGTCGACCGCAGGCAGATCAGCGAGGCCAGGAAGCACACCCAGCCCACCGCCGTCGAGCATCGCCGCACCCATCACCATGGGGTCACACCCGGCGGCATGCCCACGTACGACCAGCCGTCGGCGGTGCGGACACGGCCGGCGCGGAGCTCCTCGGCCATGTCCTCGTTCCCGATGCTGAGCGCGGCGACCGACCCGACGGCGGCGCCCACGGCGTTGTCGACGACCGTCACGAGCTCGGCGGGCGCGTCGCGTCGCGTCGCCGCAAAGGTCCTGAAGGCAGCGGCGACCGGACCCTGCAAGGCGCCCGAGACGCCGTCGAACGCCTCTTCGGCGTCATCGACTGCGCTGCGCAGGTCACTGACGTTGGTCTCCAGCGTCCCGAGCCACGTGCGGACTCCCGGGGCGTCGACGCTCCAACCGGTCACTGCGATCTCCTCACCCTCGGTCCCCTGACAGACCACAGGATCGCGCGTGAGGATGCCCGCAGTCGATGGGCAACGCTTCCGCGCACAACCGCGAAAAGCGCGGTTACGGGCACGCGCAGGACGCGGCATCCTGGAAGGTCGGCAACGCTGGCGTCAGCTCTCGTCCTTCTCCTTCGCCACCCGGTCGGCACGTGGACCGCGGATCACCGCCACGTCGATCGCCATCCGGCCGGTGTCGTTGAGCCGCTCGCCGTCGTACCAGATCTCGGCGGGGCCATCGATCTCGGGAACCTCGTCGGTGTACATCTCGGCCGTCTTCTCCACCCACCGGCGCTGGCCGGTCCGGTCCAGGTACGTCACCGTGAATCTGACCTGGCAGCGTCCCTTGCCGTCATCCTCCCCGGCGCGCACGTGCGACACGTGACCGCTGACATGGATCCCGTTCCGCAGCACCTCCTCCGTGCGCTCCTGCGAGTGGATCCGGCGCACGATGAGCGACGCGCTCATCACCGTCGTCACGATCGCCACCGCGCCGGCGAGCGCGGGCAACCACACGGGCGCCCAGTAGGCGAGCCACTCGAGCAGGCCCCAGTCACGCGCCTGCGTCCCGAAGTACTCGGTGCGTGTGCCCACCACCTGCGGTGGTGTCCATCGAGACGCGAACGCCACCAGCCCGATGCTGAGCCCCACGGCCGCGGTCGCGAATCGCAGCGCCGACGCCGCCGCTTCCGAGGTCACACGCGTGGCCGCGCCGTGCACGCCCGCGCCGGCGATCAGAGCCAGCACCACGAGTACGAGGAACGGCCACCCGGCCAACAGCTCGAATGCGCCCTCGCGCTCACCTGTCTCGATCACCAGCGACCGCACCACGTCGAGCGTCGCGCC